>JAANWY010000245.1 GCA_018263655.1 Anaerolineales bacterium
CTGAGCGGCGTCCTGAGCGGCGTCCTGAGCCTGTCGAAGGGCCTGTCGAAGGGCCTGTCGAAGGGATGCTCCATGGGTTGCCCCCTGAACGGTTAACGGCTGTCCAACAATTGAGGCGACTTCCTGAAGTCGCACCGTTACTACGAATCAAAAGCATTATCTGAACCTCTATACAACCGGCCGCGTGGTTTAGGCGCCGGGCGTTGATACTTTGCCCGGGCGCAGCACGGATATCGTGCTATGACGTGTTAGGAGACCGCGTCATCTTTCTCTACTTCCGCTGGCGCCGTTGAGGTTTCAGCAGCAATTACTTCGACGCCGGTTTGGGCCTCAATTTGTTCCACAAACTCGGCAAGGCTCTTCTCAGTGAAGGTGCTGTGTCCCCCCCGCCCCTTCACGGGCCGGCCTATCACCAAGACACCGGCGTCCTGCCAGCGTACCGACTCGGTGATCTGCCGGCGCACATCACCGGTGCGCACAATGGAGTCGACATCGATACCCTGAGGTGCGACCCGGTTCCTCAAGATTTCCATCATAAACTCGCCAGTGCTGCGAAGTTCCTTCAACATAACGCGGGGTCGCCCGGCCGTGGCATAGCCCAAGAACTCGACATCGACGACGTACACGAATGTCAACGCCGCATCGCGTTCCCGCGCCAGCTCGACAGCTCGGGTTACGGTGCCCTGGCTTCGTGGTCCTCCTCGAACAGCACACAGAATCCTCATCGTCATGCTCCAGTTCATTCCATCAGAACATCGTCTTGACCGACCGTGACAACCTCGACCTCTTCGCCATGTTCCAGAACGGCCGCGAAGTTGGAAACGGTACCGCTGTCGAAGCGCGACGCGTCATCCTCCTCAGTCGCCTGCCCCATGACGAGCACGTCCACGTCGTTCTCCTGGACGTATTCGCGAATCTGTTCACCAACTTCGCCTTCGCAGACGGCATAGTCGGCCATTACGCCGGCTTCTGCGGCTTTAGCCTGCAGCGTTGCCATGATAAACTCGCCCATGTCTCGCAGTTGCTCACGGATCACGCTGGGAGGGCCCACCAGAGCGTGGCTCAGAAACTCGGTGTCGGCAATGAACAAGAAGGTCAGGTCAGCATCCCGTTCCTTGGCCAACCGGATTGCTCGATTGACGGCCGGCCGGCTGCCCTTGCCGCCACGCGCTGCGCAGACGATCTGTTGGCGTTCGCGTCGCTCTGATGAACTCTCAGCACCACCTTCGTTCTCCATCAAACTTTGCCTCCTCTCCATAGATTTTTCAGGGCGTGTTGGGATAGTATTCATAGTAACGACTGAAGTCATCATTACGAACACCTGTACCCGAGTCTTGCCCACACACTTAGAAACGGAACAGCAACCACAGCGTCCCCACGGTCACCGTCACAATCATAGCTGGAAACCCCTGTTTCAGGAAATCTACGTAGGTAATCGGATATCCGACGCGCTCGGCGATGCCGGCTGTCACCATGTTCGCCGAGGCGCCAATCAGCGAGCCGTTGCCCCCCATCGCTGCGCCTACTGACAACGCGAAGAACAGCATGTTGCCTTCGGCGCCCGGAATGCGATTGGACAAGAAGGCAACAACCGGCAACATGGCTGCCGTGAACGGGATGTTGGCGACCAACATCGACATGATGGCGCCCAGCCAGGTGATCAACACCATCGCCAGCGTCAGATTTGTGCCGACGATGCGGCCTATGAGCTCAGCGACGTAGCCGATGAGGCCCACTTCTTGAATGCCACCCACGACCATGAACAGACACATGAAGAAGACCAGCGTCGTCCAGTCGACGGCCTCGATCATCTCTTCGACATCAGGCTGAATCCACACCAACAAGGCCGTCGCGCCCAACAGCGCCGTCACCGCCGGTACCAGATGAATCGAGTCGCCGAACAGGAACAGGATCAACATGCCCAAACCGACCCAGCCGGCCCGCTTCAGGTCCTCGGGCTCCGTGATCTGTGCGTTCTTCCGCAACCGCTCCTCAAGTTCCGGTGATGCAGCCGTCGCATGCCGGTACGAACGACGATAGATGATCTGGACGTAGATCGCCAGCGCCGCCAGCGCCATCAGGACGCCCGGCGTCAGATTGATGAGGAACGACGCAAACGAGATGCCAGCAAACGAGCCGATGAGAATGTTCGTTGGCGTCCCGACCAGGGTCGCGATGCCGCCTACGTTAGACGCCACGACCTCGGGCATTAGGAGCGGCCATGGGTTCATCTCCAGGGCCAGTGCGATCTGGACCGTGATGGGCGTCATCAACAGCATCGTCGTTACATTATCCAGAAAGGCCGATGCTACGGCAGTGATCACCATCAACACAATCACCAACAACCACGGCCGGCCTCTAGAGATGCGGTACGCGAAATAGGCCAACCACTGGAAAATACCGGACCCCTCGACGACGGCGATGACGATCATCATGCCCATGATCAGAAAGATGACTTCCCAGTCGATGTAGTGCAGCGACCGCTCGAAGTCGAAGATGAAGAAATCCGAATCGACGGCCGCGCCCAGGTAGCTACTGATGAAGAGTGCAGCCGCCCCTACCAAGGCAGCCAGGGTGTTGTGGAATGTATCCACGGCAATCAGCGCCAACATGCCGATAAACGTAATGGCGGCGATCCAGAACCCCAACGTGATGCGGCGCTCGAGGGCGTGCACAGGCAGCGTGAAGGCGCCTCCCGTTCGCAGCGTATCCACTTCGTCCGCGCCCAGCTCGTAGCGCATGGAGTGAAAATGGGGGCGTTGGATGTCCACGGTTAGGCTGGCGTGCAGTGTATCTGCGGGGACAACCACGGCGAAGCTGCCGTTGGATTGTGTCTCCGTTTCCGCAACCGGCTCCTGGTCCTCTGCCAAAACCCTGACCGATGCATCTTGCACGGGTTGGTCTTGCGGATCGACCAGAATCCCACTGATGGTCGGCCCCCCAACCTCTCGTGCGGCATTGCCGGCTTCCTCAGCGTGCGAGGGTAGTATTGCGAAGTACAGCCCGATGGCGAGACAGATCAGCACGCCACCTAATCGACGCGGTGTCACAATGGGAGCTCCTTTGATGTCCATAACTGGCATGCGATACTAAGTCTACGGGCAAGTCAGCCCCTAACCGTTCAGAAGGTGTCAGCGCCGGCATCCCGGGTAGTGCGAAACAGGGTTGAGCGCGTATCGAGGGGTGCAAGTTTACGATGGCTGTTCGCATAAGCCACATCCCCTGAACGCTTACGTCAGCCCGACTGGCAGGTGCCGCCCAGATTGCGTCACGGCGCCACCTGGGACACGTGCGGGTCAAGTGTTGCTCTCGTATTTCGCGGGGGATTATAGCATAAATCGCGCTGCTTGTCACCCTTGCTCGCCCGGTGCTTACTTGAGGTGACTACCCGGGCGCTGCGTGCCTGCATAAGAATAGTGTCTTCTCAATATATGGGGGGACATGTAGGACGATTTGGTAAATCGTCCGGTCGAAATACCATTTCGACCTACATAGCCCCGAAATATTGAGATGATACCCAGAATAGGCCAGAAGAATGGAGAGGGGAGCCCCCCTCTTCCGCATCTCTCAACTGCGAGGGGCGTCCTGCTCCCTAGCTGACCAAAGCTTCCAGCACTTCACCGTTCGTGGGGTATTTGCGTAGTGCAGCGAGGAGGAGTGTGAGCGCGCCGGCCTCGCCCATGCCGTGAAGCCGGCGTCGCAGCCGGTGCACTTGCTGGAGAGTATCGGGGTCAAGCAGATATTCCTCCTTGCGCGTGCCAGAGCGTTCGATGGCCACTGCCGGGTAGAGTCGTTGCTGGGCCAATCCACGGTCCAGGTGCACCTCCATGTTGCCCGTGCCCTTGAATTCCTCGTAGACCACGTCGTCCAGCCGGCTGCCGGTATCCACCAGAGCGGTGGCCAGAACGGTGAGACTGCCGGCCTCCTCCGTCGTTCGTGCTGCGCCAAACGCTTGGCGAGCCGGCTGCAATGCCGCCGCATCCAGGCCTCCTGACAGCGTCCGCCCACCGCCGCGCGCGTCGAGATTGTGCGCCCGTGCGAGTCGCGTGAGGCTGTCTAGCAGTAGCACGACGTGCCTTCCTTCTTCTGCCAGCCGCTTCCCGTGCGCGACACCCAGCTCCGCAATCCGTGCCTGAGCCTCGGCCGGTGTGTCGAGGTCGGCGGCCAGCACCGCGCCTTCCACTGACCGGCGGAGATCGGTCACCTCTTCCGGGCGTTCGCCGACCAGGCACATCAGCAGCGTCAGATCCTCGTCCTGGGCTACGGCTTGGGCGAGCTTCTTCAAGATCGTGGTCTTGCCGGCCTTGGGTGGCGACACGATCAGTCCGCGCTGACCCCGTCCCACGGGCGCGATGAGGTCGAGGAGCCGGCCGGTGATGGCATCCGGCGTCGGGCCGAGCGCCAGGATGTGTTCGGGGTGGATGGCGGTCAGCTGGTCGAAGTGAGGCCGCTGGGTCAGCCCGTCGGTGCCGTGGCCGTTGACCCGCCACACATGCTGGACGTCCCACCCCCGGCGCCCACGTGTCGCGACGGCTTCCACGAGATCGCCGGCGCGCAATCCGACTTGGCGCTGCAGGGCGGGCGAGACGAAGGCATCATCGCGAGCGGCCACGGCGCTCGGTCGGAGAAAGCCGGCATTGCGCTGGGCTTCTAATAGGCCGGAGACGAATTGTGTGTTCGGTTCAAGATCGGGTTCGGGTGGAGCTGGCGCCGGCTCCCAGGGCTCGTCGGAGCCGGCCGGCTGGCCTGGGCGTGGCGGGAAGTCGAATGACATAGAATATCTCCTCGTATCGGGAATTGCTGGACTCTACGATAGATAGTTATCGATGTCCAACCGCTTGTAGAGACGCTCTTCCACATCGTCGGGGAGAGGATCGGCCGGCATCGTGTGGTACAGCGTGACCGTCTTTCGCAGCGTGTCGACCATGATGCGGCAGCTTTCGCACTCGGCCATGTGGGCTTCAATCTCGTCGCACAGTTCTTGCTCAGCCTCACCGTCGATGTAGAGTGAGAGGTCACCCAGCAACTCGCGACATTTGCCGCGATCGTGGTCATGGGTAGCGGGGTCACTCATTGACTTGCCTCCTCCGCTCCGTTGCCGGCCAGGTACGCGGTCAGGTAATCGCGCAACTGAAGTCGAGCGCGATGGAGCCGAACCTTCACCGCCGACTCGCTGATGCCCAGTATCTCCGCCGTTTCCGCTGTGGACAACCCCTCCAAATCACGCATAACGAACGCGGCGCGCAGAGCATCGGATAGCTCAGCAGCAGCCTCATCCATGATCTCGCGCAGTTCGCTGGTCAGCACCATCTCGTCGGGGTCGAATGACCAGTCGGCGAGCTGGCGGGGCACATAACCATCGTCTAGTTCGATGGGCTCGTCGATGGAGATTGTCTGTATGCGCTTCTTGCGGAGGCGCATGAGGCCGGCATTGTTGGCGATGCGGTACAACCAGGTTCCCAGGCTGGAGCGTCCCTCAAAGTCCTCGGCGTGGTCACAGGCCGAGATGAAGGTCTCCTGGAGTACATCCTCGGCCTCTTGAGGGTCGTCCATTAGGCGCCGCGCGACGCGGTACACTTGTGGCGAAAACTGTTTCACCATTTCAGCACAGGCCCGCTTCTCTCCCTGCTGCAAGGCCTCGACGAGTTCCGTTTCGGTGTCGTACGTCTTCATGATTGCTACCGTTGGATTATAGCCCATCATGGATCATAGCGGAAACCCGGCGTGCGGCAGAAATTCTAAATTTGACCCTTGCGAAGGTTGCGAAGTGACTCCGCAGCAAAATGGCACGCGATAACCGACGGTGATTCTGCTGCGAAACCGGCTCGCAAACCTTCGCAAGGGTGGCCACTGAAGCCAAATTGTAACTACTCAGGTGAGCATCCTGAGTAGACCGAAGCGCAGCGGAGGTCGTATCGAAGCGACGTCCTGAGCCTGTCGAAGGGGGTGCGAGCCGCGCGACGAGACTTCACAAACCC
>JAANWY010000246.1 GCA_018263655.1 Anaerolineales bacterium
AAACGAAGTGGAGACCGTATCGAAGGGTGCGGGTTTGCGACGGTTCTTCGAACAAGCCGCACCCCCTTCGATGAACTCAGGACGTCGCTTCGATACGACCTCGGCTTCGCCTCGGTCTACTCAGGCGACGTCCTGAGCGGCGTCCTGAGCCTGTCGAAGGGCTTGTCGAAGGGATGCTCCATGGGTTGCCCCCTGAACGCTTACAATAAGTATAGCACAAGTGGAAATAAAGGGGAATTTTAGAATTCCTGATGCCCCCAGATCGCTGGTGTTTACCCATAACTTGGATGTCAAGTTGTTTCACGTGTGATCTGCACGCACCTCGAACCCTTCGACAGACTCAGGACGTCGCAAGTTCGAGCGTCCAGGCGACGTCCTGAGCCTGTCGAAGGGAGGCTGAAACTTGTTTCAGGCCTGCCTGTGCGCCTGCCTGCGTCCGCAGGACAGGCACGCAGACAGGTCTTAGGGGTTCGGCCTTGCCTCTACTTGACAGGTGACTTATGGGTAAACACCAGCAGATCGTTCTTGAACGGTAACCTCTTCTGTTGTATAATCTAACTCTGATGTCCGTTAGTTTTCTTCTCCCCGACTAGAATGGAGCACATGTGAGCCGAATCTACGTGGCCCTCGATATAGAGGCCACCGGCACAGACCCCGACCGCGATGCCATCATAGAGATTGGCGCCGTGAAGTTTCGTGATGACGAGGTTCTCGATACCTTGTCGTCTTTCGTTGATCCCGCTCGTCCACTCCCGTACCGCATTCAGCAGCTGACCGGCATTGCGCCCGAAGATCTTGAAGGAGCACCCTCCCTCTTCGACGTACTGCCACAACTCACCCGCTTCGTTGGGCAACACCCTGTCGTGGGGCACAGCGTGCCCTTTGACTTGGCGTTCTTCAGGCGACACGGTGCTCTCCTAGACAATGCGCCGGTGGATACATTTGAGCTAGCCAGCCTGCTGGTGCCTCATGCGGCGCGCTATAGTTTGGTACAGTTGGCCACAGAGCTGGATATCGATCTGCCGGCCGCCCACCGGGCGTTGGATGATGCCCGGGCGGCCAAAGATCTCTTCCTGCGACTCGCCGACCGCCTGCAGCGCTTGGACGCCGAAACGCTCCAGGAAATCGGCAAGCTCGCAGCGCGCGCCGATTGGCCGCTCAAGGTAGTTTTCCAGGACGCTGCACGCCGGCGCACCCGAAACACCTTCTCCGGCAGCATCGCGCAGCAGTTGCTGGCGAAGGGGGCTTTCGGCGATGACACGCTGGGCCTCCTGGTAGGTGACGAGGAGCCGGAGCCGCTGGAGCCGGCCCCGCGCCTCACCCCGCTGGACGTCGACGGCCTAAGTGACCTCTTGGCCGATGGCGGTCGGATCGCCGAGAGCTTCCCCGGTTACGAGCACCGGCCGCAGCAGGTGGAGATGCTGCGCGCCGTCGCCGAGAGTTTTAATCACGGCCGGGTGTTGCTGGTCGAAGCCAGCACGGGTGTCGGCAAATCACTCGCCTACTTGGTGCCGGCTGTGCACCACGCCGTGCACAATGGCCGGCGCGTTGTGATCTCCACCAACACCATCAACTTGCAGGATCAACTGCACGACAAGGACCTGCCAGCACTGGCCGATCTCCTGAACCTCAGATTCCGCGTGGCTGTGATGAAGGGCCGGAGTAACTATCTGTGCCGGCACCGCCTCGATATGCTCCGCCAGCGCGACGACCTGAGCCAGGACGAGATTCGGCTCCTGATCAAGGTCTTAGCTTGGCTGCCCAGCACCACCACGGGCGATGTGGCGGAACTTCCCCTCCGCGGCAAGGAGCGCGCAGCCTGGTATCGGGTCAGCGCCGAAACCGAGCACTGCAATCCGGACGTCTGCCCCTACGCGCGTGACGGCCGCGACTTCTTTTACCGCGCGCGCCAGCGTGCAGAGGCGGCCCATATCTTGATCGTCAACCACGCCCTCTTGCTGTCCGACATGCTGTCAGAGAATCGAGTGTTGCCGGCTTACGAATACCTCATCGTCGACGAGGCGCACCATCTGGAAGATCAGGCCACCAGTCAACTGGGGTTCAAGGCCGAACAATCGGACATCGAAACTGTGCTGACAGCACTGGCCGGGACGGGACAGAGCAGCCGGCCTGGATTCCTCAGCAACTTGGGTGGCCGCATCCAGCACAGCGAGCTATCAACACAGGAGAAAAAGCGTGCATCCGAACACATCAAGACTCACCAGCGCACCGTCCAGCGGATGGAGAATCGTCTGTATCAACTGTTCAACGGCGTAGAGCGCTTTGCCGAGGAGCGGGCGGAAGAGGGTCGACAGACGGGCTATCACGAACGCCACTACCGCCTGACCAGCGGCATGCGCATTCAGCCGGCATGGGATGGTGTGACCATCGCCTGGGACGACATGCGCATCGGCCTGAATAACCTGACCGAAGGCCTGTCACAGCTTTACACCAGCCTGGCCAGTGATGAGGCCGAGAGCGTGCCGCAGCGCGATGCCGTCATGGGGGAGTTGGCGGGCTACGGCCGGCGGCTGGAGGAACTACGCGCCGGCCTGAATGCCATCATTGCCGATCCGGCTCTGGACGGCATCCAGTGGGTGACGTGGCAGCCGAAGTGGGACCGTCTCTCACTGAACAGCGCACCGCTTCACGTCGGTGAGACGTTAAACCAGCATCTGTTCGCCAACCGAGTCAGCACGATCCTGACGTCGGCAACTCTGCAAGTGAATGAAAGCTTCGACTACACTAAAGACCGCCTGGGGCTGTGGAACGCCGACGAATTGTCCGTGGGCTCGCCCTTCAACTACCGGGCTTCAACACTGCTCTACGTGCCGACCGACATCCCCGAGCCTGGCCAGCCGTACTACCAGAAGACTGTTGAGAAGGCGATGGTGGAGCTGAATGAGGCGACTCAGGGGCGCACTTTGGCTCTGTTTACATCCCACAGCCAACTACAGACGACGTACCGCGCCATCAGCCGGCCGCTGGGACAGTCGGGCATCGCTGTCCTGGGTCAGGGGCTGGATGGTTCGCGCGCTCACTTGTTGGAGACGTTCAAGACCGAAGAAGAAACAGTGTTGCTCGGAACACGCAGTTTCTGGGAAGGTGTGGATGTCGTGGGGCCGGCTCTCAGTTGCCTGGTGATTGCGCGGCTGCCGTTCGACGTGCCAACCGATCCGGTGTTCGCTGCCCGCAGCGAGACCTTCGATAACCCGTTCATGGAATATGCTGTACCACAGGCCGTGCTGCGTTTCCGTCAGGGGTTTGGCCGGCTCATTCGCAGCAAGACCGATCGCGGGATCGTCGTGTTGCTGGACAAGCGGGTCTTGACGAAGCGCTACGGACGCGTGTTCTTGGACTCGCTGCCCGCTTGCACCTTGCGCCAAGGGCCGCTGAACGAGCTCCCCGAAGCCGCCGCGGGCTGGATCGACGACGGTGAGCGGGCCAGAGCCGTCGGCGAGCATTGGCGTGCCGGCGACGCCGGCTGGGATGAAGAGTACTTCTGAGGAGGCACCACACATCTATGACTGAGGCTAATGATCTCCGCTCAGGCAATGTGATCGAACTGGACGGAGAATTGTACGAAGTTCAAAGCTACCACCACCAACAGTTAGGGCGAGGTGGAGCAACCGTCAAGACGAAGCTGAAGAATCTACGCAGCGGTACGACTATTGGGCGCACGTTCACCTCCGATGATTGGGTGGACGAGATTCGATTGGAAAGCCGCGAGGTTCAATACCTGTACAACGACGGCAATCTGTACCACTTCATGGATACCCAGACCTATGAACAGCCTGTGCTGTCAGAAGAAGCGCTGGGTAATGCCATCAGCTACCTGAAGGAGAACATGACACTCCAACTCGCCATGTACGAAGGCGAGGCTATTCGGATCAAACTACCGACGACTGTCGACCTAGAGGTCACGAAGACGCCGCCGGCTTTCAGGGGCAATACGGCCTCGGGCAGCACCAAGAAGGCTACGGTGGAGACTGGCATTGTCGTGGATGTTCCGTTTTTCATTGAGCGGGGTGACATTGTGCGTGTGGACACGCGCTCAGACGAATACGTGACGCGTGTTACAGATTGAGGGTATCGTCGACTCAATGTCATTAAGATAAGCTGGGGCCAGAGCGCTAACTTAATAACATTGACCGTTGGCTGGTCGGGTAGTCGAACAGTTCGTGGTTGATGGGCAGGACGACCGCCCGACCAACCGACAAAACGATTCCCCAACTATCCACCAACGACGGTGTCGCCGGCTATTGACAAAACCGTCAATTAGCTGGTATAATGAATATGTCAGGAGTCCACGGCCAGGGAGGTTGTAGCAACGGGTTCGGTCGTTGAAATTCTAGCCTCCATCGCCCCGGCAGTGGCCGATTTCCCATGCCGTCTACCCCAGGTGAAGAATAGCGAAACACATTCCGCTGGGCATGATCGATCCACCAGGGATTGTCCCGCCCAAAGAGATGGGGAGATTGTCATGAAATCCTTACAAATCATCTCGCTCCTGTCACTCTTGCTGTTGCTGCTTGGCTCTGTTGCGCCCTCGATGCAGGCCCAGCCGGCAGCCGGCAAGTCCGAACCAGACCAGATCGGACCGCCCATGCTACCTCCAATCGAAGAAGAGCTGTGTCCAGGCGAGGTACACGGATTTCAGTTTAAGGTTGTGCTGCCACGAACGCCGGCCAAAGGAGACATCATCTTCGCCTTCGACACCACTGGTAGCATGGGTCCGGTGATCACCGCCGCCCAAGACAACGCGATCCGGATCATGAACGACCTCAACAATCTAATATCGGATGTCTGGTTTGGGGTGATGGACCTCGAGGATTATCCAGTGCACCCCTATGGCGCCGAAGAGAACGAGGCATATCGGTTGCGTCAGCCTCTGACCGGCGACTGGGATGCTGTCCGTTCCGCCATCGACGCCCTCCAAGCTAACTCGGGAAGTGATCAACCCGAAGCCTACACCCGCGCTCTCTACGAGGCCTACGCCGATCCCGTAATTGGCTGGCGTGAGAACGCCCGTCGTCTGCTACTCTTGTTCGGAGATAGCTTTGCCCATGACTATGATCTCAATGAAGGCATTCCAAGCCCGCCCTACATGAACAAAGGGTATCGCTGGGAGACAGGCTATCCGCCCAGCTTCATGGATCCAGGGCGTGATGGCGCGCCCGACACCGCTGACGATCTGGACTTTCAGGCTGAGTTGGCGCAGTTGGCGAATCGCGATACCACATTGCTCTCAGTGGTACCCGAGCCGTGGTACGATAGGCCAACTCAGGAAGAGCTGGTCACCTACTGGAACTTCTGGGGCTCACAAACGGGCGGCAAAGCCGTTCGGCTGTGGGACGCCGGCG
>JAANWY010000247.1 GCA_018263655.1 Anaerolineales bacterium
CACGGACGTAACGATCAGTGGGCGTATGGAGAATTCTAAATTTGACCCTTGCGAAGGTGGCTCTCTAGGATTTCGCGTGGTTCTCTCGCTCAAAGGGGACGACGCCCGTCGGCACGACGGACGTCCCCGTGTTTGGCAATCGTCTTTCGTGTCGGAGTCCCGAGCTTGCTCGGGGGCGAGCGCCCACCTCTCACCCTGCCCGCCGGCGACCGGCGGCTGGGGAAGTCGCCGGCGCCGACGACGAAGGCGATGGCGTGCTCGCTCTCGTGGGCCAGACTGACGGCCAGTTCGGTGATCCCGAGCGTCTCGGCCAACTGCTGTGCGGCACCGTGCAGACGGAGGTGGGGCTTACCCCGGTCGTCACACCAGACCTCAATCTCCCGCCACCCCACATGGCCCACACCGGTGCCGAGGGCCTTTGCCACAGCCTCTTTCGCAGCCCAGCGAGCGGCCAATGCTTCGGCCCGGCCGGCACAGTGGTCGCGCTCAGCTTGCGTGAAGACGCGTTCGGCAAACCGATCGCCGTGGCGCGCAATCGCGTCCTCGATGCGCTTGATTTCAACCAGATCGACGCCTACGATAAGCATTTCACGCTTCACGCATCGGTGGGCCGGCGATGGCCAGGGCGTAGGCGTCTCTCGGGAAGACGCGCTGTGCTGCTTGCTGGACCTGTTCGACAGTGATGGCGTTAATCAAATCTGGATAGCGCTGCACGTAGTCTAGACCGAGCTCGAAGAGTTCCATGTCGAGGAGGGTGCTCGCCACCCCTTCGTTCGTTTCAAGGCCGAGGGGGAGAGAGCCCGTCATGTAGGATTTCGCGTCGTCCAGCTCTTCCTCGGAGACGGCTTCGTCCTGGATGCGGTGGATTTCGGCCAGAATAGTGTCGATGGCACGCGCGACGTTGGCTGGATTCACGCCCGTAAACACCCGCCAAGGGCCACGGCCCAGGTGCGCCGAGAGCCGGCTGGAGATGTAGTAAGCCATGCCCTGTTCATCTCGCACGCTGTCCCCCAACCGCCCCCCTATGCCAAAGGTTCCCAGGATCGTGTTCGCCGTCCTGGCGCTGTAGTAGTTCGGGTCCTTCCGTGAGATGCCGGGTATCCCCAGTACGATGTCTGTCTGGCTCTTGTCGCGCATTTCGCGAAACTCGCGGCGTGTTTCCGTCAACTGAGATTCGCCGTCGGGGAAGCGAATCTCTGGCACCTCTTGTGGCGGGCGCGGGCCGGCCGGCTGCCAATCGCCGAGGACCTCTTCGACCTTGGAAATGGCTTGCTCTGGATCCACGGCGCCGGCCACGGCGACGATGGCGCCGGTGGGGCGGTAGTAGCCGTCGTGGAATGCGGCCAGGTCCTCTCGATCGATGGCGTCGATCGTTTCGACATACCCATCAGTGCTGCGGCCGTAGGGGTGTCCCTGAGGGTACGCCAATTCCAGGAAGGTGAGGTTGGCGGTACTCCGAGTATTATTGTCGCGTTCCTGTAGGCCGGTGAGCAGCTGTCCGCGGACTTTCTCCGTCTCTTTTTCGGGGAAAACCGGGTTGCGGATGACGTCGGCGAGGATTTCGAGCACGTGGTCCAGATCTTCGGCCAGGCACTTCATGCCGAAAGAGGCGATGTGCAGGCCGCCGCTCACACCCAAGCTGGCGCCAATGGACTCGACGGCCTCACTGATTTCGTCGAAGGTGCGGTTCTGCGTTCCGTGATCCAGCATGTCGGCGACGAAGCCGGCCAGGCCGGCCTGCACGGGCGGGTCATCAACACCGCCGACACGCAGATACCCGGTCAACACCACCGACGGGCTCAAGAAGTTATCGCGCGACAGCACCGTAATGCCGTTGTCCAGGGTCCGGCGGGCAATAGAATCGGGGTCAGGTAGTGAGAGTTGGGCTGTGTTATTCAAGTTTGCCGTAGTTACCATTCAATTTCCTCGGGATTGCACTATTCAGTATCAGTCAAGGGGTACGTACCACCCCACCGTCCGGTTCGTCTCCGCCAGATACGTCTGGGCCACCCGTTGCACATCGTCGGCCGTCACGCCGGCCAGACGGTCCACGTAGTTGTCCAGCCAAGTGTGGTCGGCGAAGATCGACGTGAAGCCGAGCCAGTAGCCCTGATTGGTGACACTTTCGCTGGAGTAGGCGAACTGGGCCTTGGCTTGCTTGATGGCCTTGGTCAGCTCATCGTCAGTGACGGAGTCCTCTTGGATTCGCGCCACCTCTTGCCACACGACGTCTTCGACTTCCTGGAGGGTGCGGCCGGCCCGAACCGTAGCCGTGAACGAGAACAGGTACGGATCCACGGTGGGGTAGATGCTGCTGCTGGCGCCGGATGCGAGCTCAGTTTTCACCAGAGCTTTGTAGAGCCGTGACGTCCGGTTGGTCGTGCCCCCACCGCTGAAGAAGGCCATGGACTGCGCGCCGCCGAGGACGCTGTCCAGCACCACCAGCGGGAAGAAATCCGGGTGGTCGGCGGCCGGCGTGTGGAACACGGCCTGCAGGTAGGCCGTTTGGCCCTCGCCGCGGACGGTGACCCGTCGCTCGCCGCGCTGCAGCGGCTCCTCAAACTTGACCTCGGGCACCTCCGGGCCTCTGGGAACCTCTTCGAACAACTCACGCACGCGATCCAAGAGCGCTTCGGTTTCAAAATCGCCGACAGCGATAGCGGTCGCATTGTTCGGCGTGTAGTACGTTCGATAGTGGCGCCACAGGTCGTCACGCGTCATGGTTTCCAGGTCGCACTGCCAGCCGATGACGTGGTGGTGATACGGGTGGACTTTGAAAGCGCCAGACTGAACTTCCTCGCTGAGGAGAAAGGCCGGGTGGTTCTCGCGCATCTGGCGCTCGGAGATGATGACGGTACGTTCAGCGTCGACCTCCGAGCGATCGAAGACAGAGTTGATCATGCGGTCTGATTCGAGTCGCAGCGCCAGGTCGAACCGGTCAGCCGGCAGCGATTCGAAGTACGTGGTGAAATCCAACCACGTCATGCCATTCATGAAGCCGCCGTTGCGCGCGATTTGCCGGTCGATTTCGCCTTTCGGGAACTGGGGGGTACCCTTGAAGAGCATGTGCTCCACCCAGTGCGAAACGCCGGTCACGCCGGAGACTTCGTTCCGGCTACCAACGCGATAGAACACCCAGAAACTTGCCACGGGTGCATGGTGTACTTCTTTTGTCAGAACGGTCAGGTCGTTATCCAGCACCGTTCTGCGGACGCCGTTCTTTCTACGGACGCCGTTTTCCATTTAGACTGGCTCCTCTACTTCCAATACAGACTCGGTAAATCGCAATCTAGGTTCGTAGTCAGCCACGGAGGCGAAGCCGGAGTGGCGTCCCGGCGTCCTGCGGTACCACGACGGCACTCCACTGCGTTCCGGACGGATGTGCGCATCCGCGCTTACTACGAACGGGCTTTGTGATCTATCAAGTGTGTTCCAAGGTGGCTTCCTCGATATCAAGTCGCGTCTCCTGTGTCCATTCCGTACGCCCCGTGCCGTTGTATCCGCGCCCCATGCCCTGGTAGATGAAGCCCAGTTCCACCATCTTGTCCGGCTCGTAGATGTTGCGGCCATCGATGATGACCGGCCGGCGCATCAGATCGCGGATGCGGGTCAGATCGAGTTGCTTGAATTCGTTCCACTCGGTGGTGATCACGAGGGCGTCGCTGCTTGCGGCCATGTCGTATGGGTCTTCACAGAGTGTCACGCGCTCCAGATGCCGGTTCGCGTTGTCCATGGAGACCGGGTCGTAGGCCTTGATCTGGGCGCCTTCGTGTTGCAGCATGTGGATGATCTCGACCGATGGGGCCTCGCGCATGTCGTCGGTGTTGGGCTTGAAGGACAGGCCCAGCACCCCGATGGTCGTGCCATCGAGCCGGCCCAGGATGTTGCGCAGCTTGCGGATCACCTGTCGGCGCCGGTCGCGGTTGATCTCGATCACCGCCCGCAGAAGCTGAGGGTGTGTGCCGTGGATGGCGGCCATATGGGCCAGGGCCTTGACGTCCTTGGGGAAGCAACTGCCGCCCCAGCCGATGCCGGCATCCAGGTAGTTGTGGCCGATGCGCTGATCGTAGCCCATGCCGGCGGCCACTTCCTTGATGTCTGCACCGAGCTGCTCGCAGATGGAGGCAATCTCGTTGATGAAGGACAACCGGGTCGCCAGGAAGGCGTTCGAGGCGTACTTGATCATCTCGGCGGTGCGCAGATCGGTGACGATGATGGGCGCCCTCAGCGGCAGGTAGAGCTGCGCGACGGCTTCCGCCGCATCTGTGTCCGTCGCACCCAACACCACGCGATCGGGCTCCAGGAAATCGCTGACGGCTGAGCCTTCGCGCGTGAACTCCGGGTTGGACACCACGGCGAAGTCCACCGGGTCCTTCAGGTGCCGGCGCACCACATCGGCCACGGTGTCGCCGGTCCCGATGGGCACGGTGCTGCGGTTGACGATGACGACGGAATGATCCAGAACCTCGGCTATTCCGCGGGCGACTTCGCGGACGTAGTACAGGTCGGCCTCACCCTCAGCGCCCGACGGCGTGTCGACGCAGATGAAGATGAAGTCGGAGTCGCGGATGCCCTCTTCGTAAGATGTTGTAAAACGTAACCGGTTCTGAGCAGCGTTACGCCGCACGACTTCCTCCAGCCCGGGTTCGTAAATGGGCATCGTACCCTGCTGAAGCTTAGAAATCTTAGGTTCATCAATGTCTATGCAAGTCACGTTGTTGCCCAGGTCGGCAAAGCAAGTGCCGGTCACCAAGCCGACATAACCGGTGCCGATAACGCAAATGTTCTTCATGAGGTACAAGTCTCCTTGTAAGGTAACCGTTCAGGATGTATCACGACTAGCATCCCGAGTAGCGCGAAACGACGTCCTGAGCGCGTATCGAGGGGTGCGGGTTTGCCTTGAGGCGTTGCTTGAGCCGCACCCCCTTCGATGAACTCAGGACGTCGCTTCGATACGGTCTCCACTTCGTTTCGACCTACCCCTCGTCAAGCTCGGGACGTCGCTCAGGATGCTAACCGATAATTAAGCATAATCGATCACTTGAGTTTGACACGCAACGACATCAATTCCCGCCGTGTACTTGAACGCTTTCCGTGAGTATCATCTCAATATTTCGGAGCTATGTAGGTCGAAATGGTATTTCGACCCGACGATTTACCAAATCGTCCTACATGTCCCCCCATATATTGAGAAGACACTTCCGTGGCTCGGTTTGCCACGCGCTGCCCGATCTCTACGGCGAAGTTGGTGCCCCGGTCCCACGGGTAGACTTGGCTCATGCTGGCGAAATACAGACCCGGTATTGGCGTCTCCAGCGGCGGGATGTGGCGCGAGTAGTTGACGGGCACCACAGG
>JAANWY010000248.1 GCA_018263655.1 Anaerolineales bacterium
TTCAGGTAGTGGGGACCCTTGCGAAGGTTTGCCAATCGCTTTCGGGTTGAGGTGCCCCTCGCCAGTCGAAAATCGGCCTCTTGCCAAGGTTCTTCCTAACCTTCGCAAGGGTAGCTGAACGCTTACCCTTGCTCCTCCCTCACCCCCTCGTTCCCTTGTTCGTGATAAAGAGGGCTGAAAATCGTAGAGAGCCGTCATGCCATTCATCCAGAACCTATCTAACGCCATCATACTGGCCTGCACCTACGCGCTGATGGCTGTCGGGCTGACCATGGTGTACGGGGTGTTGAAGATTTTGCACATCGCCCACGCGGCTGTGTACACCATCGGCGCCTTCGCCGGCCTGCTCGTTTTCACCCGCATTGAGACCTCGACGAGCTCAGGACTCGGTTTTTGGATCGCGCTGCCGGCCGCCATGCTCATCAGCGGCGTCATCGGTGTGCTCATCTATCGGGGCATCTATCACTACATGCTCGACGCGCCGCGCACGGTCCCCCTGATCGCCAGCATCGGCCTGTTTGTGATGCTGCAGGATCTGTTGCAGAAGGACTTTCTGATGGGACCATACCAGAATGCGTTGCCCGTGGGCGGCGCCGGCATGCCCCGTATCGAGACCGCCTGGTTCTCGCTGACTCCCAAACAAGTGCTCATTTTCGTGGTAGCCGCCGTGCTACTGGCCGGCGTCTACCTGCTGCTGACACGAACCCGCGTCGGGCTGGGCTGGCGGGCGGCGGCCATGGACCGCAAGATGGCGGCGGCTGTCGGCGTCGACCTGAACCGCGTCGTCGCCCTGAACTTCTTCATCGGTTCGGCGTTGGCCGGCGCGGCCGGCGTGCTGGTGGGACTCTATAACAACAGCGTGTTCGCTATGATGGGCGATGTGCCGTCGTACAAGGCCTTCGTCATCATCGTGCTGGGCGGCATGGGCAGCCTGCCGGGCGTCATCGTCGCTAGCCTGCTGCTGGCCCTGTCGGAGAACTTACTGGTGGCAACCGCCGGCTACGTGCTGCCGCGGGACGCCATCGCCTTCTTGGTGCTGATTCTGGTGTTGATGTTCCGCCCTCATGGACTACTCGGCCGGGAAGAGTAACCAGTGGCCAGTCAATGTCATTAAGATAAGCTGGGGCCGGTCTCCCGACCGCGCCCCTGGCTCGGTCTGTAAGCGAAGCGGCGACCGACCAGAGCGCTAACTTAATGACATTGAGTGGCCAGCGATCAGTATCCAGTGAACAGTAACCAGTGATCAGCTGCTCGAACTGCCGGCAACCGAATAGATCAGAGGCGAGATTCTGCGCATTCTGCGGAACGCCCCTCAAGACGCTGTCGGGCGCGTTAGCGCTGCGGCCGGGGCAATTGCTGAAGGACGGTTCGTACCGCATCGTCCGCCGGCTCAACAAAGGCGGCATGGGCGCCCTCTATCTCGCCAAGGACTTGCGCACATTCGGCCGGCCCTGCGTCATCAAACAAATGCTGGATTACTATGATCCGACCGAGGCTGATGGCGCTGCCAAAGCCCGCGCGCGCTTCCAGGAGGAGGGGCGCACGCTGGCCTCCCTGAGCCACCCGGGCATCCCGAAGATCTACGCCTTTTTTGAGGAAGCCGGCCGGCACTACATCGTCATGGAGTACATCGAGGGCGACAACCTGGCCCAGTACATCACCTGCGTGGACGACGCCGGCCGGCCCATCCCAGGCCGGCGCCTGGCGCTTGAACAAGTGATGCGCTACGCTACGCAGGTCGCTCAGACCCTGCAATACCTGGCCAGCCAGCCGCGCCCCGTGATCCACCAAGACGTCAAGCCCTCCAACCTGATTCTGGAACGCAGCCTGGACTTTGTGCGTCTGGTGGACTTTGGCACGGCCAGCTCGAACGGCGTTCCGTCGCCAGGCGACCCCAACACGGCGCCGGAGAGCGTGTACGGCACCATCGGCTATGCGCCAGCCGAACAGTGTCAGGGGCGCCCGGAGCCGCGGTCGGATGTCTACGCGCTGGGGGCAACCGTCTACCATCTGCTGACGGACGACGATCCGCGCGATCACCCATTCAAATTCCCGAAAATGTCTTCGCTGCCAAGCGACATCCAGCGGGTGCTGAAGCGAGCGCTGCGGCAGAACGTAGAGCAGCGCATCACGGCCCGTCAACTGCGAGAGGAGCTGGAGTCGCTGCAAAACCCGAAGCGGACGTTAAGAGCCTTCGCCTTCCCCACCGGAGAGCGCATCCGCACAGTGTCGGCTCTGTCGGCCCTGGCTGATGAGCAGTGGGAGGCCGCGCGAGAGTTTCTGTACCAAGGCGACTTCGACCGCTGGCTGCGTGATCTGAACCGGCACGACGCGGTGTTAGCCGCAGTTTCCGCGAGAGACAACTACCAAGATCAAGACGCCGGCCTGGAAGCATTCCTCGAACAGATCGACTCGGGGCTCACGCGCCCGCAGTTGGGCGTCGCACCCGACACCCTGGACCTAGGCCAGACCAGTCGTGAGAACCCCATCTCCCGCACCCTGGCGGCCGGCAACGCCGAGCGCGGCTACCTGGCGGCGAACCTGACCCCGCAGCAGCCCTGGCTCGATGTGGAACCACGCCATGTGCAAGCCCATGCCTACACCTCCACGAACGTGAAGGTGATCGTGAAGACTCAGATGTTGCCGCTGCGCCGCACCTCGCGCGGAGCCATCGAGGTCGATGCCGGCCCGGCCGGCAGGACGTCGGTCGACGTCAAAGTCCAGGTCTCAGTCGCCCACGAACTGTGGCGTATCGTGAAACGCACCGTGGGACGGGCAGTACCCGAAGCCGGCCAGGGTCTTCGCGCCGGCTTCACAGCCGGCGGGGATTTGATCCACTCGGCGGCCCAGCGTGTGCGCCGGCGACCGTGGAGCATACTGATGGTGTGGCTCGCCCTCGCTGTTGCCAGTGGTTTGGCATGGTGGTTTCGCACCGACTCCGTACTGTGGCGGGACTACGCCATCATCGGGCTGGCCGCGCCACCGGCCGTCGTCCTGACCGGCGCACTCCTGTTGCTGATGCTGACTGCGCTCCTCGGGCTGGTGGCCGGCGGGACCGTCGGCGCCATCCGTGGGTTGTTGAACGTCCAGCGGGTAGCATTGCCGCAGAACGTCTCGGTCTCGCGTGGGCTCTTCGCTGTCGTACGGTGGTGGCTGCGCCGGCGTAAGACGTGAATGGTCAGCAGTTGAAGTCGGTGGGCAAACGGCTACGCCGGGCGCTGGGGGGAGCAGGAGTGTCCGCAAGCAGGCAACAGCGCACGACTAGAGATGTTCCTGCTTATGAAAAGGCAGCTTCGATTGCATCTTGGTGGTTTGTGTAGAGCTGCTGCGCTGTTGTCTCCATCACGAAGTGATTCAGCCTGTCAATTCCGCCCAGGGGACGGCGATGATGTTTTCGTCCAGTCACCTGATGCTCGTTCCGCCGTGCAGCAGGATGCCGCCGGCTGACTCTGGATATTCCTGGATGAACGCTCGCAGGCCGGCGGCGTGGACGAGCCCGTTGCGACACATGACAGGATCAGCGGATTCGGCCTCCCAGATTCGGCCTCCCAGTCTAGCCCCCCTGCACCTTCAGCTCCCCCACACAACCGGGCGGCGCTGGTGCCATTCGGTGGCTTGCTCGTAGGCGTAGGCGGCGCGCAAGACCGTCGCCTCGTCCAGGCGTGGGCCGGCCAACTGCAGGCCGATGGGCAGCCCGTGGCCGGAGAAACCGCATGGCACCGTGATGGCCGGCAGGCCCGTCAGGTTGAACAGTCGCGTAAACTGCGCAATCGGCTTTCTCACCGAGACCGTCTCCCCCGCAACAGTGACCTCGGTCTGATCCAACCTGGGAGCCGGAACCGCACACGCCGGCGTGGCGAAGAGATCGATCTCCTCGAACAGAGCTTCAAACTCACGCGAGATCGTCTGTCGTTTGCGCTGCGCGTGCGCGTAGTCGATGCCGCTCACCGAAAAACCTTTCTCCAAGCGTTCCCGAACGTCGGGCTGATAATCGTCGGAGCGGGTCTCCAGGAACTCTTCGTGATAGGCCGTCGCCTCAGCGTTCAGAATGGTCAATGCTGCACCAGCCAACTGCGGCGCGGTGACCTCAACCAACTCCGCTCCCAGATCCCGAAGGACGTTTAAGGCCTGTTTAACGGCCACTTCGACCTCCTCGTCGATCTCGGAGAAAGCATAATTCGGATCAACGGCGATGCGAAGCCCCTCGACACCGTCGCGCAACTCAAGCGTAAAGTCCAGGACCGGTGCAGCCAACGTAGCCGGATCGTCTGGATCCCAACCGGCCATCGCGTTCAGCATCACCGCCGCATCGAAGACCGACTTCGTCATTGGCCCGGCGTGGTCGAGGGCCCACGACAAGGGGATCAGGCCGGCACAACTAACGCGGCCGTAGGTCGGTTTCAGCCCGACGATGCCGCACAGCGCAGACGGCATGCGGATGGAGCCCCCGGTGTCGGACCCGGTGGCGGCCGTGCACAGGCCGGCTGCCACTGCTGCGCCCGAGCCGCCGCTGGAACCGCCCGTCACCCGACTGAGGTCCCAGGGGTTGTGGGTGGGTCCAAAGTACGAGCTGGCATTGGTCACGCCGTAGGCGAATTCGTGCATGTTGGTCTTACCAATGATGACGGCGCCGGCTGCGCGCAGAAACATGACGCTGGTCGCATCTTTATCCGGCACGCGGTTCGCGAAGATCTTGGAGGCGGCCGTGGTGCGTACGCCGGCGGTGTCGTACAGGTCCTTCAAAGCGATGGGGACACCGTGCAGCGGTCCCCGGTAGTCGCCGGCCATGATCTCCTCTTCGGCCCGACGGGCATCAGTCAGCGCCTCGTCGGGCATGACGGTGATGTAGGCGTTCGTCTGTTCATTCAGCGCTTCGATGCGTGCCAGGTACAGCTCCGTCACCTCGACGGGAGACACGCTCTTGTTGCGTAGCAAACGACTGAGTTCTTCGATCGTCAAAGTGTGCAGCTCTGTGTTCGGCATAGCATCTCCATTCTGAGGTCAGCGAGAGGGTAAGGCTGGACCATCACACATCGTAAACCTGCGCGCCAGATCACTCGGTGTAACTGTTCAGGTAGTGGGAACCCTTGCGAAGGTTCGCCAATCGCATTCGGGTTGAAAGCCCCCTCATCAGTCGAAAATCGGCCTCTTACCACGGCTACTCTCAACCTTCGCAAGGGTAGCTGAACGCTTACCATTCGGCATCTCGATCGCAATGAGCGGCATGGCCTCAACCGCTTCATCACGCCTCCGAATCCACGTCACGGTCATCCATTTCTCGTAGAGCTTCCACCAACCGCGAGGGGCCAACTATCTGGGCGAAGGAATTCTTCATACGTCATC
>JAANWY010000249.1 GCA_018263655.1 Anaerolineales bacterium
ATGCGGCGCGTGTGAAAACACCGATCTTCGAGAAACCCGCACCCTTCGATACGGCTTGCACATACGTTCCAGCCTACTCAGGATGCTAGCCTCACCTCGCAAACAGGACACTTTACTCTAGCCGGCTACGTCAGGATAGACCTGAGCAGCCGAGTCGGCATCCAGGAACAGATGGGCGTGCGGGGATTGGCGTAAAATCGACGCCGGACAGTCCTCGGTGACGGGCCCTTCCAGCGCCTCGACCACAGCCGGCGCTTTCCGCGCTTCCGGCACGATGGCCAGCACACGATCAGCCGCCAGCAAGGCTGGAATGGTGAGCGTGATCGCGTGGGTCGGGACGGCGTCGAGGTCGGGGAAATGGCCTTCGCCCACCTGCTGCCGGCGGGATACTTCATCCAACTCCACCACCTTCACCCACACCGGATCGTCGAAATCGGCAAACGGCGGATCGTTGAAGGCCAGATGCCCGTTTTCCCCGAAGCCGAGGGCACACAGATCCGCTGGATGTGCTCGCAGCAGCTCCTCGTACGCCTTGCAAGCCGCGTCCACATCTTCGGGATGCGAGGGCACCGCATAGAACGCTTTCACATCGACGTAGTCGAGGAAATGGCGCTGCAGAAATAGCGGAAAGCTGGCCGGATGCTCGGGATCAATGCCGATGTATTCGTCCATGTGGAAGACGTTGACCTTCGACCAGTCAATGTCCATCTCGCGCAACGCAGCCAGGAAAGTGATCTGAGAGTTGCCCGTCGCCACGATGATGTTGGCTTCCCCCTTCCCCCGAATGGTCTGCTGGATGACCTCCGCAGCCTCTTCAGCAGCCGCCTGGCCCATTTCCTCATTCGTTTGATAGACACTGACCTGCAAGTCTTCGATTTTGGTTTTGTGAAGTGGGGCTGTCAAGCTGAATTCCTCCTTGTCGCTACGCAACTCGACTTCGATCACAGAAAACTACCGGTCGAAGTTGAGTCAATATGCCTTATCGAAATCAGCGTGACTACCGATAAACACCCAGACGTAGGTATCCCCATCGATGAAGCAGGTGGCACGATAGTCACGGGTGATGCGGAATTCATGATGGGGATGGGATAAATGAGCAGTACTTTGCACCACCCCACGATGAAAAGAAGGGTGATTGGGGTTTACCTTGAACAGTTCGAACTTGCGTCGCGCGATTTCCTGAATGTGGGACGGCAACCGCTCAAACAGCTTCTGAAACTGACGTGTGCGGACCGGCTTTACGCCGGCCATTCTTCAACCTGCCCAGCTTCATACTCAGCCTGGGCCCGCTCAGCCAGAAGACGATATGTCTCCGACTCGTAGAATGTCTGGTCGTCCTGTACTAGCCGGCGGGCGTGGGCACAGATTTCCCCCAGCGCCTGGTGGCCCTTGATTTCATGCCCTCTGTCTTGGACCATTCTGGTCACCGCGCGCAACTCATTGCACAGAGCAAGAAATTGCTGGAACAAGGCAGCTAACTCCACTTCGATCTCCTCGTAGGGATAGTCCTCCGAGGTGGCCGCAAGCAAGCTATGCTGTTCATCGCAGCGTCGCAACGTGGCGAAGAGGTCTATAGTGTCCTGAACCAAGCTCTCGACATCTTCCGCCAGAGAGGGCAGCACATCGCCGTTTTCCATCACCGAAGCAACCAGATCAAGCGCATCCTCCAGATATTTCTCCTTGGCTCTGGCAATTTGAAGTGTGGTCATGGTCAATCCCATCCCTTCCCGAGATTTTCTCTGAACCCCACCTGGCAAGCGGATTATAGCACCCCGTGGCGGACGGGTCAATCATTGAGCGCTCGAGTCCTGATCGAGATAGAGCCGCGCGTGAGGCGTCCGTCGCAAGATCGATCCAGGTCGCGCCTCGTCGATGGGTTTCTTCAGGCATGCGCGCACGGCTTCGGCCTTGCGGGCCTCCGGCACGATGGCCAGCACGTGCTCAGGGGCCAACAACGCTGGAATGGTCAAGGTGATAGCCTGGTCCGGCACGTCGTCGACGGACTCAAAATGCCCCTCGCCCGTCACTTGGCGCTTGCTCTCCTCGGCTAGCGTCACCACCTTCACCCACGCCGGATCGTCGAAGTCGGCGAAGGGCGGATCGTTAAAGGCCATGTGGCCGTTTTCGCCCCAACCCAGCCCGACGAGGTCGGCGGGATGTTGGCGCAGAAGGGCTTCGTACTCGCGGCACGCTGCCTCGGCGTCGGCCGGCTGCGCCGGCACCGGATGAAACGAGCGTGGTTCCACGAAATCGAGAAGCTGTTCGCGCAGGAAACGCGAAATGCACGCCTTGTGGTCCGGATCGATGCCGAGGTACTCGTCCATGTGAAACACGTTGACCTTTGACCAGCCGATGCCGTCGAGCTCACGCAGGGCGTGCCAGTACGTGAGCTGCGAATTGCCGCCGGCCAGAATGATGTTGGCCTCACCTCTCTCAGCAATCGCAGCGTTGATGATTTCTCGCGTGTCCAACGCCGCCGCAAGCCCCAGGCCTTCACTGCTCGCGTAGACAGCGACTGGCAATTGGTCAACCTTCATCGTCTTGATCGGTTCTGGTTTGTTCATTAGTCTAAAATCCGTTCCTTTTCTCAATCCGCTGTAGTGTACACCCACCGCCCGCCGATCAGCGTGCGCCAGGCGGTGAAATCGTCGTTGAAAATGGCGATGTCGGCATCCTTGCCAGCCTCCAGGCTCCCCTTCTCACCATCCACCCCGATGACGCGCGCCGGCGTCAGGCTCACCATGCGAACGGCTTCGACCAGCGGCACGCCGACGACGTCGGTCAGGATGGGGATCATTTCGTTCAGCAGGGTGGTGCTGCCGGCAAACGACGAGCGATCCAGCATCATGCCCACGCCATCGCCAACTTCGTACTCCATCTCCCCCATGCGGAAGCGGGACCCTTCAGGCAGGCCAGTGCCGCTGCTGGCATCGGAAATGATGCACAGGCGATCGGGGCCGATGCACTTGTAAGCCAGCTTCATCAGCGTGGGCGGCAGGTGCTTGTTGTCGGCGATCATCTCCACCGTGAGGTCGTCGTAGGTGAGCGAGACCTCCAGCAAGCCAGGCTTGCGCCAAGGACCTTCTTTTGTAGTCGTCGACTGGGCGCTCCAGATGTGGATGATGTGGTGCAAGCCGGCGTCGATGACGGAAACGCTCTCTTCCTCTTTCGCCAAGCTGTGGCCGGCGGCCGGCACAATCCCCAAGTCGACGAGTCGCCTGGTTAGCTCGACGGCGCCCGGCAGCTCTGGCGCGTAGCTCATGGTTGTGACGACGTCGTGGTATTTTAGCAACTGCTCGGCAGTGCCATCGTCGGGGTTACGGATGTTGGCTGAGTCCTGCGCACCGGCCTGCGCCACGTTGAAGTAGGGGCCTTCTACGTGCACACCCAGGACCTGAGCACCCTCGTGCGGTTCTTGCATCCACTGCCGGCTGAACTCAAGGCACTCGACCAGATCAAGGATAGGAGCTGTGGTTGTGGTTGCCAACAGGCTGGTCACACCCCGCTGCACCTGTTCCTCGGTGATGGTGGCGAAGGCCTCGGCGGTTGATTCATTGAAGGTGTGACCCAGCGCACCGTGGGTGTGGATGTCGATCAGACCCGGCGCGATATAGCGGTCACCGACGTCGATTTTTTCGATTTCGGTGCCCAGAGCGCCGGCCTCGACGATGCCGGCGATTTTCCTGCCTTCAACGACGACGGCTTTGCCGGCCACGATTTCGTCGGGCAAAATCACCCGCCCGTTGATCAGAGCGAATCGTTCCTGCGGTTGTTCCCGGCTATTGTCCATCATATCCAGAACACGAGTCTCCTGATACAATCAAGTTTGTCGCTCACCTCGGCATGATAACCACGGATCCGCAGGAAACCGCGGATTAGTAGCGGAACCGCAGATTCAAGCACATCTGATCCGCGATTTCCCGTCTATCCGCGGTTGTAATCCGGTCCCACGGGGGCGAAGCGGAACATGCCATACTGCGCTTGGTACATATTGAAATCGTCGGTTTTGCGGACGATGTCCCACATCCGGCCGGCCATCTCCTCGAGCACCGACCGATAAGCGGGATCGCCGGCCAAGTTCCGCAGTTCGTGCGGGTCTGCAGCGAGGTCGTGCAGCTCGTCCTCGTCGAAGCCGTTGAAGACGTACTTGTAATTATCGCGCCACAGCGTGCGCTGGGTATAGAAGAAGCGCTGGCCGTGCATTTCGGCGAAGGCTTCGGATTGCCATGCGGGATCGTCGGACTGCAGCAGTGGCAGCAGCGAGCGGCCTTGGCAAGGGAACTCGCCGGCGGCGGTGAGCTCCACCAGCGTTGGCGCCAAATCGATCAGGCTGACGACCTGTTCGACTTGCCGGCCGGCGGGCACACCAGGGCCACGCATAATCAGCGGCACGCGGTACGCTCCCTCGAAAGCCGGCACGCCCTTCAGCATCAGCCGATGGGCCCCCATGTAGTCGCCGTGGTCCGAGAGAAAGACGACGACCGTGTTGTCGACCTGTCCCAACTCGTCCAGCATATCCAAGATGCGCCCAACCTGATCGTCCACCAGCGAGCAAAAAGCATAGTAACAGGTCGTTGCCTCGGCGAACTGGGGCCAGTCAAGGCTGTCCCACACGCGCTGGATGCGGCGGTAGATGGCCGGCCGATCCGACAGGTCGTCGTCGAAGCTGGGCGGACGTGGGATGTCGGCCGGATCGTAGCGTGCGTAGTATTCGCGTGGTGCGACGTACGGATCGTGGGGTGCCTCGGTGCTGAGGAATAGCGCCCAGGGCCGGCTGGGATCGTCGCGAACCGCCTGCCGCAGGAAGTCGACGCCGTCAGAATACAATCGATACTCCGGTGTCGTCTCAGTCGGTTGATCGACCACTCCGTAGAGCAGAAAATCGCGGTAGCCCTTCTGCGAGACGACGCCGCACGGCGACATGTCCTCATCCCGCTGAACGAGCCCCTGTAACTGATGGTATTGCTCGACCTCGTAGGTGTCGAATCCGAAATCCTCCAGCCGGCCGCTGCGCTCGATGTGCCACTTGCCGAAGTAGCCGGTGTGATAGCCAGCCTCCTGCAACGTCTGGCTCCAGAAGGGTAAGTTCGGCTTCAGCTTCGCACGGTAGGCCTCGACAGTGTGGGTGCAGTCGACCATGCCGTGGCTGTGAGGCAGCAAGCCCGTCATCAGGCTGGCCCGCGTGGGGGAGCAGATGGGGTTGGGGGCATAGCAGCGCGTGAACTGGGTGCCGGCTGCCGCCAGCGCTTCGACGTTCGGCATCTGACAAGCAGTCTGTGGCTCGACGGTGTCGGCGCGCTGTTGGTCGGTGATCAGAAAAAGCAGGTTGGGTCGGCCCATTCGTTAGCAACTCAAACGCTAGCATCCTGAGTAGGCCGCAGGCCGTATCGAAGGGTGCGGGTTCCACGATGGCATGTTGCTGTGCCAGAGCCGCACCCTTCGATACGCACTCCACTTCGTTTCGCGCTACTCAGGATGCTGTCTAGGTCTCCATTCCCTGATCTTGCCGCTGTGGGTGGCGGGCCGATGGCCAGTCGGGGTCGTCGACGCGGGCGCCGGCCGGCGCCGGCACCACGCCGGTCTCCAGGATCGGATCGCCAGTTTCGCGCATCCACGCCTCCAGCTTCCGACTCAGCTCGGCACGGACATCGGCCAGCTCAGAGCGGTCGAACAAGTTGTTCTGTTCGTCGGGATCGAAGACCAAATCGTAGAGCATCTCCTGCTCGCGTGGCTGATCCAGCCAGCCGCGATCTAGCAAGAGGTGTTTGGTGGGGGACTCATCCACATTGGGCAGGACGAGCCTGTCGCGGTCACCGTAGCGGCGGATGTATTTGTAGCGCTCGCTGCGGATGGCGCGCATGGGTTCGTAGGCAGCGTGATAGTTGGACTCGGCAAAGACGTAGTCGTGAAGGTCATCGACCTCGCCAGCTACCAACGGGCGCAGCGACTGGCCCTGCACGTGATCGGGGATCGGGATGCCGGCTACGTCGTAGGCCGTCGGCACCAGATCGGTCAGGCTAACCATCTGATCGAAGACCTGGCCACCACGGAAGCCGGCCGGCCCACGAATCACGAGGAAGACGCCGATGCCGTGATCGGTCAGGTTACACATGTTGCGCGGGAACTGGAGCCCGTGATCCGAGAAACAGAAGACGACCGTGTTGTCAGCCAAGCCGGCGTCGTCCAGTGCATCGAGCATGGCGCCGAACTTTGCGTCCATGATGCGCGCGGCGGCTTTGAAATTCGCCGTGTCAGCGCGGGTCGCAGGCGTGTCGGGCAGCGGGCGGGGCGGCCGGCAATATCTCACATCCTCCGCCGGATGGTTCTCGGGATCAGCCTCGGGAAAGGGCCGGTGCGTCTCGTTCAGGCCGAGGGAGAGGAAGAACGGCTGTTGCGGCGATGTCTTCAAGAACTCGATAGCCGCTTCGGCAGGGTCGCGCTGACGAGCGTGATCAGCGTAGTTGTCGTCCCAGTCCGAGAGAACGTCGTCATAGCCGACCACGCCGACGTCGGGGGCAGTGTGTTCGACACCGGATAGGGCAGTGTGGTAGCCGTTGGCTTTGAGTGTGTGAACGATGTGCCGGCCGTAGTCCGACATGGCGAATCCGCGATGGGCAAGGCCCAGCATGCCGGCGGAGTGAGGATACATGCCGGTCAGAAAACCGGCCCGGCTCGGCGAGCAGGTCGGCGCGGCACAGAAGGCTTGTCGAAACAGCACACCTTCTTCCGCCAGCCGTCGCAAGTTCGGCGTTGGTACAGCATAACCATACGGCTGCACGAACTGCCCCGTGTTGTGCGAATGCATGAAGATAACGTTGGGGGAAGTTGCTCTTGACATGACAAGGTAGCACTCAACAGTCACGGATACAGACCAGCTCGCATCAATTGCTGTCGCTCCCTCACGCGGTCTTCGTCGTTCAACCGCAGAATCTTTACGGTTACCCGCCCCTCCGGTGTCAGTGGCCTCATCTCGGTGCCTTCCAATCGGAAATGATTCTCCCAATGCTGAGTACGCGGGTTGAAAAAGGCAACTAACTCACCTGTCACTGGGTCGAACGAGCCGACATTTGGTCCCTTATAACGGTTGCAGCGCATGCACGCGAGGGCTAGATTGCTGGGTTCTGTTTGCCCGCCATGCTGACGCGCTACGATATGGTCAGGCTCATGTTTGTGCAGGACGACTGCTTGCGGGAGGAGACAATACTCACAACGATGGGCTGCCCTTTCTGCCACCAATTCGCGAAGTTCAGGTGGGATATCAGAGCTCGTCACTTACCTTCTTCCCATTCGCCGGCGAGCTGGGCCTTGAGCATGATGACGGCGTGCTCAATCTGCTGCAGTTCGTCCAGCTCACGCTGTTCTGCTTCTCCCAAGAGCCCGGCTTCGCCCAAAGCCAAGAGACGTTGCAGCCGTGCCTGTGCACGCTCCGACGCGTGGTAACTCATCACATCATCAGGGGACGGATTGGCAAGGAGAAAATCGATGATTTCAACAGCCACCTCTCTAGCAGGAGTCTCCAGTTTCACCAGACTCAACCCCAAAACGGTCGGCATCCACTGACGAACCGGCAAAATGCGTCTGGCTAACTGTTCAGGAAGTTGCATTTTGACTTCAACCATAGCAAATCCCTCCGAAAGCGGTGACCAGTGTCAGATCAGCATACATGCGCAGGCCCTCGAATTCGATGTCGAAGGATTCCCCTACATATCGTGGCCACTCAGTTGGTCCGCAAAGGCTTCGTGTTCCGGCGACGCTATCCCTTCCTGGAGTATGGCCAACACCCTGGCCAGGTCGCCGGCCCAGAAGGCGCCCGTATCCAACCAAAGACCAGGAAAGACCCGGGAGCACAGTACACCTTCGTCGCCAGGGACCAATGGCTGATAAACGTCCTCCTCCAATGCAAACCAGTCAATGCGTTGCTCATACATCTGAATCGCCAGATACTCCAGCACGCCATTCCGCGCGTAGACGCGCTTCTTGACGTTTAAGTCGTAGGCGGCACTGCTGGCGGCTACCTCAACCAGTAGCTCAGGGGCGCCTTCCAGATACTCGTCTTCGGCAATCCTTGATTTGCCGCCCTGGCTTTCCGGCAGGCGCAACTGGGCATCTGGTTGAGGCTCGTTGTCAAGATCCAGACGCAGCGTGGCGTTGTCGCTCAGATCAACGCCCGGCGTGGCAGCACAGTAGTATCCAAGCCACCCCACGATGCGTGCATGTGGCCGGCTTCAAGGGCGGGCGCGTCGAGGCGGTCATCATGCGGGTCGTAGATATTCTGCTGGCCTTCCCAGATCTGATTACGGGCCT
>JAANWY010000025.1 GCA_018263655.1 Anaerolineales bacterium
CGGCCAGCATGCTGAGCGACGTCCTGAGCCTGTCGAAGGGTAGCGAGCGTATCGAAGCGTGCTGGCCGCACAAGAAGCACACTTCGATACGGCTGACGCCTACTCAGTATGCTCCTTGCGCGGCCAGCACCCGATTTCGTACCATAATTAGAACTGCTGCCAGAACCAGCCGATATTGTCCCGCAAGAACAAATGTGCTATAATGTAGGCTAGGATATTGAAGGAGGATATTTCTGCCCGTTGGCATTATGTTGGGGCTTGCCTTTTCTTTTCGAATCGTGTACACTATAATTAAGTTGTGTTTGGAAAGGAGTACGCAGCGTCATGGCAAGTGGGGAACGCGACAAGGCACTGGATACTGCTTTATCACAGATTAAACGCCGCTTCGGCGATGGAGCCATCATGAAAATGGGTGAGGCGCCGGGCATCCACGTGGAGGCCATTCCGACCGGTTCACTGGCGCTAGACATCGCGCTGGGCATCGGCGGCATTCCGCGGGGGCGTGTGACCGAGATCTACGGGCCGGAATCATCCGGCAAGACGACAGTGGCTCAACACATCCTCGCAGAAGCTCAGAAGATGGGGGGCGTTGCAGCCTTCATCGATGTCGAGCACGCGCTGGATCCCAGTTACGCAGAGAAATGCGGCGTGAACGTAGACGACTTGTACATTTCTCAGCCCGACACCGGTGAACAGGCTCTAGAAATTGCGGAGGCGTTGATACGCAGCGGTGCTGTGGATGTAATCGTAATTGACTCCGTGGCGGCTCTGGTTCCTCGGGCAGAGATCGAGGGGGAGATGGGAGATTCTCACCCTGGCCTCCAGGCCAGGCTGATGAGCCAAGCGCTGCGGAAGTTGTCCGGCACCATCAAGCGCTCCAACACAGCTTTGATTTTCACCAACCAATTGCGCCAGAAGATCGGTGTGCTTTTCGGAAACCCGGAGACAACCAGCGGCGGCATGGCGTTGAAATTCTACTCGTCGGTGCGGCTGGATCTGCGGAACGCTGAAGCCATCAAGGATAGCGGCGAAATGATCGGGACCCGGATCCGGGCGCGGGTTAAGAAGAATAAGGTCGCCCCGCCGTTCCGCAAGGCCGAGTTCGATATCATGTACAATGCGGGAATCTCCAAGGCCGGCGATGTCCTCGATATGGCGGTGGAGAGGGAGATTATCGACAAGCGCGGCTCGTATTACTACTATGACGAGGATTTGATTGCCCAGGGCCGCGAGAATACCAAGAACGAATTGCAGGACAACCCTTCCGTGTTGTTAACGATTGAGAATGAGGTACGCGAGGCAGCCGGCATGCCGACTAGAGAGGTGCCAGAGGGCATGGCAACAGCCGCTGCTGAAGAGGAAGAGACAGAAGAACAGGAAGAAGATAACGACTAGGTATAGCTCGGCAATGCTATGCCCGTTGAATCAGACGCGAGCATGAAGCGCAGCCGAAGCGTAGCCGAAGCGCAGCCGTCAACTGAGTATAATAATCTCGACCTTGGTGATAGCTGCGCTTCCGCCACAGAATAGCTATCGCTCCGATCCCGTGGGGCGGCGCACTCCCTGAGCTCGCACGAAACGGTCGCTGTGCTGACACATCGATATGAGCACGGCGAATACGTGTTGATGGTTTGAACATCCGAGTCGACGGCGACGGATAGCAGATCGAATGGGAACTCGACAATACTGGTTCAGATAAGTAAACTCAAGCAGGTCCAGATGCGCACTCGCGATGGGGCCGACCCGTCTGCAGCATGACGTTGGGTCTACCGAGATGAGGGGGCCATGCCGAGAGCCAACGCACGTCAGCTCCCAGGCTGGGCAGTCCGGCAACGTGAGACCCTGACCTGCTCTGTTGGGGATATAGGGAACTGCAAATAAATAATCGTCCCAAAAAGTTGCGAACCCTCTGAGAAACCCGCGAATTTCGGGATGATTAATTTCTTGCAGATTCCATACTCAAAGAGAAGTAACCGTACAATTGGAGAAATAGATCCGTCTCCGCACGTCGCGCGCTGACTAGAGGATCAGAGGAGAGAATATTCTTGCGCCGCCAGCGAGGCCATTGCCTCGGGCAGCGGCTGCGTGTGCGTTCAGAAGGCGATAGCTGTGGCATTTGCCACAGCTTTTTTGTTGGTTGCGATAACGATGGCCGGCACAATCACCGAACTTCGAGTACAGAAAAAGCGTAAGGACCGGGTCAGCATATACCTGGACGGCCATTACGCATTCGGAGCTAAAGATATCGTTGCGGCTCGGCTGCGAGTCGGGCAGAGGCTTACGGATGACGACATTGCCGGCCTGAAAGAACAAGATGCATTTGAGGAAGCGTACAACAGCGCTTTGAACTTTCTGTCATACCGGCCGCGTAGTACGGCCGAAGTGACCTGGAACCTGCGAGGCAAAGGTGTGCCGGACGCGATCATCGAAGCCGTCACAGAACGGCTGACGCGCGCCGGTCTCTTGGGCGATTTGAGTTTTGCCGAATACTGGGTCGAACAGCGAGAGCGCTTCAAGCCGCGCAGTGCCCGGATGCTGCGCCACGAACTGCGGCAGAAGGGCGTGGCGGCCGCTGACATAGACCAGGCGCTGCAAGGCCTGGATGAGGCCGACAGCGCGAGCCGGCTCGCCAACAAGCGGGTGCGGCGCTATGCGCATCTTGACCGCGAGGAATTCTGGCGGAAGATGGTCGGCTATTTGCAGCGACGGGGCTTTCGCTATGGAACGATCAAGCCCATCGTCCAAGATCTCTGGCAGGAAATTGAACATGCTAAGTCAGATTCTTGATCTACTCGTGAGATTGCTATCCGGCGCCAGGCTGTTCGTCTGGGCCGGCCACCCTCGATATCTACCACGGGCCTGGACGCGGTCAACATAGCTATCACCGTCGAGCTGGGCCGTGCAGTAGTGCCACCAGGAGGTGGTTAAGTGGAGACTGCGTTGATTACATTGGTGATTGCACTCGTAACCGGAGGGCTGGGCGCCGCCGCCGGCTACTGGTATCGTTCATATCGTGATAAACGGGAGATTGGCTCTGCGCGTGTGCGGGCTGAATCAATCGTCACCCAAGCGGAGGCTGAGAGTAAGGAACTTGTCCTCAGTGCGAAAGACGAAGCGTTAACGATTCGAGACAAAGCGGAGGCCGAAGCTAACAGACGGCGTCAGAAACTGCAGAACCAAGAAGAAAGGTTGGTAACACGCCGAGAGAAGTTGGATCGCCGGTATGACCACCTTGAAGGTCGAGCGCGTAACCTTGACAAGCGGGAAAAGAAGCTCGAGCGTGAGGAACAGGCTGTCGAGGAGATGCACCAACGCCGGATGTCGGAGTTGGAGCGCATCGCCGGCCTGAGCCGCGAGGAAGCGCACGAGGAGTTACTGGCACGCATCGAAGAAGAGGCCAGGGCCGATGCTGCCCGCGTCATCCGCGAGGTCGAAATGCAGACGCGCGACGAGGCGGAACGACGAGCTCGTGAGATCATCGTAGCAGCGATGCAGCGCTGCGCTACGGACTACGTCGCTGACAACGTCGTCTCAACGCTCTCATTGCCCAACGATGACATGAAGGGGCGCATCATCGGCCGGCAAGGCCGCAACATCCGCGCATTTGAACACGCGACCGGCGTCGACGTCATTGTCGATGATACGCCGGAGACCGTCCTCCTGTCCTGCTTTGACCCTGTTCGGCGCGAGATTGGCCGGCAAGCGCTGCAAAAGCTGGTCAACGACGGTCGTATCCACCCTGCACGCATCGAGTCCACCGTCGAGAAAACCAAGGGCGAGGTCGACGCCATCATCCGCGAAGAGGGTGAGAAGGCGGCTTACAAAGCCAAGGTCCCAGGATTGCCTTCAGAGCTACTGAAACTGCTGGGGCGTCTGAAGTTCCGCACGAGCTATGGGCAGAACGTGTTGCAGCATTCTATCGAGACAGCTCATCTGGCCGCTATGCTGGCTGCCGAAATCGGCGCCGACGGCGATATAGCGCGAGCCGGCGCTCTGTTGCACGACATCGGCAAGGCCGTGAGTCACGAAGTAGAAGGCCCGCACGCCCTGATCGGTGCAGACATCGCTAAGCGCCACGGCATGGGGTCGAAGATCGTGAACGCTATCGGCGCCCACCACCACGAGGATGAGCCGCAGTGCGTCGAGACAATCATCGTCGAGGCCGCCGATGCCATCTCTGGCGCCCGGCCGGGTGCGCGGCGGGAGACGCTGGAGATGTACGTAAAGCGCATCAAGGCGTTGGAGAACATCGCGCGCGAATTCGACGGGGTTGATGAGAGTTATGCTATCCAGGCCGGCCGTGAACTCCGCATCATTGTCAAACCTGACGCCGTGGATGACTTGGCGGCCATTCAACTCTCACGTGACATAGCCAAGAAGGTTGAGGAAAGCCTGGAGTACCCAGGTCAGGTGAAAGTAGCCGTCATCCGGGAGACGCGAGCCATCGAGTACGCCAAATAGAGGGCCGCGTTTGTGGCTGAGATGACTTGAGCGGGTATTCTATGTTATAATTAACTTGACAATGTTAAATTCGGTTCAGAAACAGCCTTTTGCTCGCCGAAGGTCTCCTGACCGAGGCGAACGGGGCTCGGTCAGGAGACCTTCGCCCAGCACGCCAGGTAATTTAACATTGTCAAGTTAAGGTGAGTGGGTAGTTCTTGCCCTTCGAGCTGTGGGTTCCTCATGGAAATGAAAACTCGTGGATGACCATCCCAGAAGGAGGCGACGCCATGGAAGACATCATCAAAGTCGCAGCTCGATCACGGACCACTGCGGTAGCGGGCGCCATCGCCGGGGTGGTGCGCGAGAGTGACCGTGCCAATGTACAGGCCATTGGGGCCGGCGCTGTGAATCAAGCAGTCAAGGCCTGTGCCATCGCACGGGGCTATCTCGAGGAAGATGGGATCAATGTCATCGTCATTCCCATTTTTGTCGAGGTGATGATTGGCGATCAGGAACGAACAGCAATGCGCCTGATCGTCGAACCACGCTGACCCTTTTGCGTATCGGGGCGCGGAGCAAGGGGGTAGGGGTGAGTTGTGTTGCTCCTTCTCCCTAGCTCCCGTACTCTTCCCTTCCTCCGTTCTATCTGCGTTCAGCTAACTCTCGAAATGCCGCGGCAGACACTTCCAGCTCCCGTCCGTTTTCCCACTCGATAATGGCCACTTCCTTAACGATGTTAATCTCGACGACTTCTCCAGTGCCCCTGGCTGAGGTGATTTCGGTACCTATCTCCGGTAGCTCGCCTTTGATCTCTTTATACTGATCATCTTCGAAGGTCAGGCAGCACAATAACTTGCCGCAGTTGCCAGAGATTTCTGAGGGTGCCAGCGGTAGGTCTTGCCTCTTGGCTGTCCTGATAGACACACGGGGGAATCTGCCCGTCAGCCAGGTGGAGCAGCACTGACGCAGACTACATTTGCCGATCCCATCCAGTAGCTTCGCTTCGTCTCGATCCCCCACCTGGCGCAACTCAATTCGAGTCTTCAGCGTCTTGGACAAGTCGCGTACCAGCACTCGAAAATCAACACGGTTATCGGCGGTGAAGTAGATGGTCAGCCGGCTGCCGTCGAAATTATACTCAGCACTGATGGGCTTCATCTTGAGTCCATGTTCCCGCACCTTGGCTCGCGCCGTGGCCAGCGCCTCGGGAGTCTTCAGCTTCAGACGCTCCATCTCCGTCAGATCACGCCAGTCGGCTCGCCGGCGGACGAACTTCAGCGTAGTTCTGATCTCTTCATCTGCAACTTGCGTGGGTGCGATGACGACGCGGCCAGCCTCGGTGCCCCTTGACGTCTTGACGATCACCCACTCGTCGGTCTGCAAATCTTCAAAGCCCGCGGGATCAAAATAATAAATCTTGCCGGCTCGCTTAAAGCGAATTCCCACGATAGTGATCATTGGCACTTTCCTAGTTTCAACCCTTTGGACTCTTGACAAAATGGCACCTTGTCCTGCATATTGTGTTTCGCTATCGACGAAACCACTAGATATTGGTGACTACTCAGGCGCTTCGTGCCTACACAAGAATAGTCCGGAAAAGATGGGGGTGTGGGAGGCGGCCGCCTCCCACACCCCCATCTTTTCCGCATTTCTCAACTGCTATGGGGATTCCAGGATTTAAAACACCCCAAAGACCTGACGATTTCTGAAGGAAATAGGCCATTTTTGGGAGGTTTATTTCCCTGAAAGTCCCTATGACGGTATGTTCAACAACAGTACTTCGAGCGCTAACCGTTTGTTCACATTCGCGTCGACTTGCCAGATGGCCTCTTGGATGGCGTGAACCATGTCGGCGATTTGTTGCATCTGGTAGCCGGCCGCCAGGCGCTGCAAAGCTTGCACACAGTCGGCATTGGTCACCGCGTCGACGGTCCCGGCCTTGACGAGCATCAGATCGCGCCACCAGCTTAGCCACAAGGCCAGCGTTGCGCCTAGATGGGCTTCGTCTCCACTCAGGCGTGACGCCAACTCCAGCCGGTCGACGCGGCCGGCGCTGGCCACGGACGTCAAAGCATCGATCTCTACTTGACGCCGCTCGAGAATGGCGCTATCCTCTAACGTTGCCACTGCCCATCCAATGCGACCGCCCGACAACCGAGCCAGCAATGCGGCTTGTTCTGATTCCACGCCCCACCGATCTTCCAGGACGGCTCGTACGCGGTCGATGGCCAGGGGGCGCAGTGGCACCACCTGACAGCGCGATACCACAGTCGGCAGCAGGGCGTTTGCATCCAGCGCTGTTAGGAGCAGGACGACGTGAGCGGGCGGCTCTTCCAACGTTTTTAGCAAGCTGTTTGCTGCTGGCTGAGTGGCCCGCTCAACGTTGGGGAGCAGGAACACGCGCCAGCGCGCCTCGACCGGGGCAAGCGACGCGGCGTGCTGGATGTCGCGGATCTGGTCGATCTTGATGGCATCGTTGTCCGCCCCGATGGTTTGGACGTCGGGATGCCGGCCAGCCGCGATGAGGCGGCATGCGCGACACGCACCGCACGGCCGATCTTCGCCTGTGCAGTTGAGCGTTCGGGCGAACGCCGTAGCTAGTGTGTGCTTACCGATCGCGGGCGGCCCGGTGAAGAGGTGCGCGTGCGCTGGCCGGCCGGCCAGCGCAGCACGCCGCAACTGTCGAGCCGCTGTGTCGTGTCCGATGATTTCGTTCATTCTCTGTGGTTAAGATTGTAACACGGGGCGGGAATAAGTCCAAACAGCAGCCGGGGGGACACCGTTATATGTCCTTGGAGTAATCGTCGATGAGAGATAGATTCAGACTGCTATGGGTGATAATGGCCGTCGCCCTCGTCGCACCGACGGCGACACTCGATTCCCAGATGCTGTTTGCTGATACTGAAACGCAGCCGCGCATCGCTCAGCGTCTCGACCAGTTCTCGGCGCCGCCGACGACACCGCTGCTACCTCTCGAGTACCGTCTGTGCCCGCGCGATGTGCGAACGCTGCGCTACGATGTCCACGTGCCGCCGGCTCCCCTCCAGGCCGACATCCTCTTCGCGTTCGACACGACAGGCAGCATGGACGAAGTGATTTCGGCCGGCCAGGAAAGTGCTGCCGAGATTATGACTAATCTCCAGGCGCTGATCGGCGATGTACGGTTTGGCATCGTCGATTTTCGAGACTACTCTGGTTTTCCGCTGGGAGAGCCGGGTGATTGGCCTTATCGTCTTCGTCAGGTGTTGACACCTCACACGTCCGATGTACAGACATCGATTGACGAGCTAGAAAGCGGTGGCGGTGGCGATGTAGAGGAAGCGTACAGCCGAGTTCTATATGAGGCATATGCCGACCAGCGGATCGATTGGCGCCCAGAAGCCCGCCATTTCATTGTCGTGTTCGGTGACAGTGTCCCTCACGACGACGATCTGAATGCGGGGATTCCCACCCCCCAGCCTTATCGGCCAGGACGTGTATGGCGGAGCGGCCCCTATCCGCCACCACATCTGGACCCGGGGCGTGATGCGGAGAATGGAACGGACGACGACCTCGATTTCCAGCCTGTGTTGAGCGATCTGAACAGCCACTCTATCACCTTGCTATTCGTTGTCTCCGAGATCAGTAACTATCTGGAGCTTCTGGGTCTCACGGTCGATGATCTGCTCATCTATTGGCAGACGTGGGCCGGCATGACGGGTCCTGGCGGCGATGCAAGGATTTTGGAGGATGCCGAGGCGTTGCCGGCCACGATCCAGTCGTTAGTGACCGCCGCCGGGCGGCACGTCGGTCAACTGACGGTGAGCATCGTGCCGGCTCAATTCAGCCAGTGGGTCACCGTCGAACCACCCGCGTACGCCGACCTCGTTATTCCCTCAAGTGGATTGGACCGAGAATTCGACGTGGCGATCAGCGTGCCACCGGACACGGCCCCCGGTCAGTACAGCTTTGAGCTCGTGGCCGAGGGCGATGGTACGGTTTATGTACGACAGTCAGTCGACATCACCGTGCCGGACAGTTGCTTCGCAACGCCAACACCGACGTGGGTCCCTCTGCCCACACCGAGGCCCCGCTGGCCCCTGTATCTCCCATATATCGCCAGAGACTACAGGGGCCGATAAATGGGTCGAGCGTGACCGAAATTCGCTGGTCGTAACAGCTGAAGTCGCCACGACGCCCCAATGGATTTTGGCCAGGCTCTAGGCTCTAACAGCTTGAGGCCCGCCGGCTAGCCCGGCGGGGGCTGGTATCCCTCGGGGGTTAGCGTAGGTGTCGGCTTGGGCGGCGGATAGGGGCCTTCCGGCGTCGCGGTGGGCGGAGACGGATAGCCTTCGGGGGTATGTGTTGCCGTAACAGGTTCTTCTTGTGGCTGCTGCACCGCACGCTCAGTCGGCGTAGGTGTCGCCGGCGGCGCCGAGAACTGATCGAGACGCTGGGCGAGAATGATGAAAATCGCGATCAGAGCAAGAAGCAGGATGATTCTGCGAGCATTCTTCATCGGTTGACTCCTCATGGATGCAAAGTCGAGTTTATTGCTTGATCAGCAATTGTACGTCGATGCACCAGAATGGTCAACTGGCCTGGCAATCGCCGTGGGGTTCAGACACTTTAAGAATAAGGGACGTAGGCGGACGTTCTGCTACATGATGGCCGATTGCCTGAAACAAGTTTCAGCGTCCAGAACGCTCGAACTTGCGACGTCCTGAGCCTGTCGAAGGGTTCGAGGGCGTGATTTCACCGCCTCGCACTCACATAACGCTTATCTTAAGGAACCGTGATTAAATAACTTGCTCATTTGAAGCTATACGGTCCTGCTCAAATGGGCAAGTTATTTAATTCTCAATCCTAAAGTAACCGTTCAAGGGTATCACGACCAGCATCCCGAGTAGCGCGAAACAACGTTGAGCGCGTATCGAGGCAACGTCCTGAGCGGCGGCCTGAGCCTGTCGAAGGGCCCGTCGAAGGGATGCTCCATGGGTTACCCTCTGAACGCTTACATCTTAAATTGTCTGGTGCGGGGTTAGTCGCAGTTGACAGGATGCAGCTTTTGTGTTATCATACTTGCCACTCAGCGTGAGGACAATAATGATGACCCACTTGATGAATTGCCGGCAAACACACGAAGACCGTCGCCATGAGGCGGCGCGTCGTGCGCTGCCGGCTGCCGGTGGGTTTTTCTTTGGCTACGAGTACGCCTATTTTGGGGCGTACTTTTTTGTTTCTCCCCGCGCTGAGAGGAGGGCAGAGGCCTAGCGTCTAGCAAGCCTACACCGGAATCAGAAGCGTGGGAATCGAAAGATCCCACGCTTTTTTGTTTGTTGTTTGGAGGTGATTCAATGACCCGGATGTGCCGGGGTGTCCGAGGGGCCACCGTCATCGAGGAGAATACACGCGAGGCTATTTTGGCCGGCACGCGTGAACTGTTGCAGCGAATGATCGACGTCAACGGAATCGACTCTGATGACGTTGCCAGCGCCATCTTCACCACCACCCGTGATCTGAACGCGGAGTTCCCGGCGGTTGCTGCTCGGCAGCTCGGTTGGTGCAATCAGGCACTACTCTGTAGTCATGAGATGGCTATCCCAGGTGCCCTGGATAGCGTCGTTCGCATCTTGGTTCACTGGAACACGACGAAGAATGCCAAAGAGATCCGCCACATCTATCTCAATGGCGCTGAAACCTTAAGACCGGATCATCAACACGCAGAAGTAAGAGAGACTGGGAGCTGAGAGATGTTAGCTGCAACCACTTTCTCCTCGGTTCCGTTTGTCTTTTGACAGGAGGAGGACCCCAATGATTACGTATGTCACAATGCACCGTGGAACGACTCGTGAGACTCGGACGCAGGAGGAAGACCCGTCACACTTTAGGGAGGTGGACTCATAAATCACACGTAAACGGCAATGGGTACGGTGGAAACGGACACAGTAAGAAAGGACAAGCTGCGATGATTATCGTCATGCGCCAGGGGTCGTCAAGTAAAGAAGTGGGTGACGTGATCAAACGTGTGCAGGATTTGGGGTATCAGGTACATCTATCTAAAGGAGTCGAGCGGACCATTATCGGCATCATCGGCGACGAGCGGCCTCTGACCGTACAGCCTCTGGAACGCTTGTCGGGTGTCGAAGCGGTCGTTCCGATTCTGAAGCCGTTCAAGCTCGCAAGCCGTGACTTCCACCCGGAAAACAGCGTCATCACCATTAAGGGCACGGAGATAGGCACCGACGAGATCATCGTGATGGCCGGCCCATGCTCTGTCGAGAGCTGGGAGCAACTCCAGGAGACGGCGCACGTGGTCAAGAGGGCCGGCGCCAAAGTGCTGCGTGGTGGGGCGTTCAAGCCTCGCACTTCCCCGTACAGCTTCCAGGGCCTGGGCGAAGAGGGTCTGCAAATGCTGCGCGCCGCCGGCGACGAAACCGGTCTGCTTATCGTGACTGAGGTGATGGCCCCCAAGCAGGTCGATCTAGTCTGCCATTATGCCGACATCCTCCAGATTGGCGCGCGCAACATGCAAAACTACAATCTCCTGCGCGCGGCGGGCGATTCCGGTCACCCAGTTTTGCTGAAGCGTGGCTTCTCCTCGACCGTCGAGGAGTTGCTGATGGCGGCCGAGTACATTCTGTCCAAGGGCGACTACCAGGTGATGTTGTGCGAGCGCGGCATTCGCACATTCGACACAAAGTACACACGCAATACGCTGGACATCAACGCTGTGCCGGTGCTCAAGCAGTTATCACACTTGCCCGTCATCGTCGATCCGAGCCATGCTACAGGCAAGTGGGATCTGGTCACAGCAGCAGCGCGGGCCGGCGTGGCAGCCGGCGCCGACGGTCTACTCATCGAGGTCCACCCTGAGCCAGACAAGGCGCTCTCCGACGGACAACAGTCCCTGCGCCCCGAGAACTTCGTCGAACTCATGGCCCAAATCCGCCGCGTCGCTGAGGCCGTCGACCGGACGGTGACTGAGCCCGAGGTAGAGAGAGTAGCTGTGAGCGCGCTGTAAAGAGCCATGGACGAAACAGGAGACGGTTTTGACCGGCTGAGAGACGCAAGTTTTACCATCATCGGCCTGGGGCTGATGGGCGGCTCCTTCGCTCTAGCGCTGAAGGAGCGCGGGATCGGCCGGCAGGTCTGGAGCGTCAACCGGCGCGCTACCGTCATCGATCGTGCCATCGAGTTGGGTGCTGTCGATGGAGGCACGACCAACATCACCGAGGGTGTCGCCGATGCGGACATCGTCGTGCTAGCCACTCCTGTGCGGGTGATCATCGATCAGCTCAGGCAGGTCGGTCCACATTTGAAGCCGGGCTGTCTCGTCTTGGATTTGGGCAGCACGAAGAGTGACATCGTCCGGGCGATGGACTCGCTGCCGGCCGGCGTCGAGCCCGTAGGCGGACATCCCATGTGTGGCAAAGAGGTGGCCGGCATCTTCGCCGCAGAAGCATCGCTGTACGAGGGTGCCGTTTTCCCACTGACACCACTAGAGCGCACCAGTCCGGCCGCACTGGATCTGGCGGAATACCTAGTCGAAAGCATCGGCGCCGTGCCCCTCGTGATCGAGGCAGACCGGCATGACCAATTGGTGGCCGCCATCAGTCACCTGCCGTACCTCACGGCTGCAATGCTGGTGGCTGCCGCCGCTGAGATCGCCAGGGAGGACCCGCTGACTTGGCCGCTGGCTGCATCCGGTTTTCGGGATACCAGCCGGCTGGCCGGCAGCGACGTCACCATGATGTTCGACATTCTTGTCACCAATCACGAGCACGTCAGCGGTATGTTGCACCGCTACCGCCGGCATCTGGACTACCTCATCGATCTGCTGGAGAACGAGCGCGAGGAGAAGCTACTGGAGGTGCTGGAGCAGGTGTGGCAGGACAGACATTCAGTAACCAGTATTCAGTGAACTGTGATCAGCCGTCAGTCCGGATACTGTTTACTGTTTACTGTTCACTGTTCACTGTTCACTGTTCACTGTTCACTCTCTACCGGATTATGAGTATGCCATCATCATGAGACTGATTGTACGGAAGTCTGAAGGCTTGCGTGGGGCAGTCCGCGTGCCAGGGGACAAGTCGATCTCGCACCGGGCGTTGATGTTGGGCGCCGTTGCCGAGGGGGAGACGCGGGTCTCGAATTGGCTGCCGGCCGGCGATTGTCAAGCGACGCTACGCTGTCTGCAGGCGCTTGGCGTCACCCTCGAGCAGGACGACGCGACGACGTTGAGCGTGCAAGGTGTGGGGCGCGATGGGCTACGGCCGCCGCGCAAGGCATTGGACTGTCAGGGGTCCGGGACGACGATGCGCCTGTTGGCCGGCATCCTGGCCGGTCAAGCCTTCACCAGCACGTTGGACGGCCATGCGGGGCTGCGGCGCCGGCCCATGCGCCGCATCATCGATCCGCTGCGCCGGATGGGGGCTGACGTCGAGGGCCGTGATGGGCGGTTTCCGCCGCTCCAGATTCGGGGCGGGCAGCTTCACGGTGTCGACTATCACTTGCCCGTCGCCAGTGCCCAGGTGAAATCGTGCGTTCTGCTGGCCGGCCTGTTCGCCGAAGAACCGACGACAGTTCACGAGCCGGGGCCGGCGCGCGATCACACGGAGCGCATGCTGCAAGCGATGGGGGCTGATTTGCAAATCGACGGACCGGCCATCACCCTCACGCCGCCGGCTGAGCCGCTGCGACCGCTCGATCTGCAGGTGCCAGGCGATCTCTCTTCGGCGGCGTTCTTGCTGGTAGCTGGCGCTATCGTCCCCGGCGCCAGGATCATAATCGAGGATGTGGGCGGCAACCCGACTCGGGCCGGCCTGCTGGATGTGCTCAAAGCCATGAGTGCCCATATCAACATCGAAGATCGAGGTACGAGCGGCGGAGAGCCATTGATCGATCTGGCCGCGCAGTACGGCAACTTGCGAGGAGCAGAGGTAGACGGTGCGGGGGTCGTGCGCATGATCGACGAGTTTCCCATCTTCGCCGTCGCAGCGACGCAGGCCGAGGGCCAGACGGTCGTGAGCGACGCTCAAGAACTGCGGGTCAAGGAGACGGATCGGATTGCGGCTGTGGCGACCGAGCTGCGAAGGATGGGGGCGGCCATTGAGGAGAAGCCCGACGGCTTTGTGGTGCGCGGACCGGTGAGGCTCAAGGGCGCGACGGTCAACAGTTACGGGGATCACCGCTTGGCGATGGCCCTGGCCGTGGCCGGCTTGGTTGCCGAGGGCGAAACTGTTGTCGAGGGCGCTGAGGCGCTCGGCGATTCGTATCCAGGGTTCGTGAAGACGTTGCAGGAGTTGGGCGCGTCGATTGCAAATACATGACAACACGGAACGTTTGGAGACGACTTCGTCTCCAAAAAATCAATTCCGCACCTGGGAGATGTTAGAGACGAGTTTTGACTAACTATGTAGCATGATACTATACTTAATGCGTGACTACTCGGGCACTTCGTGCCTACACCAGAAGAGACCGGAAAAGATGGGGGGTGTGGGGGGCGGCCGCCCCCCACACCCCCCATCTTTTCCGCATTTCTCAACTACGAGGGCGGTAGCCTGGCGGTAGCCTGAGTAGTTACCTTAACGCAAACTTAACGACGTGATAAAGTGGGTGTCAAATGCTAAAAACAACAGAGCGGATTGTGTCTGTCACCGATCTTCAACGGAGTTCCAGTATGATCGTCGAAAACGCGCAAGATCGGCCGATTGTAGTTACTCTGCGTGGCCGGCCTGTCGTATACGTTGTCGGCGTTGAATTATTCGATGAACTGATGGAGCGGCTGCGGCGGCTAGAGCAACGAGAGCTGGAGTTGTCCATCGCAGTGGCCGAGAAACAGTTTGCCGATGGAGGGACCGTCACCCTGGAAGAACTGGAATCGGAATTCGGGATAGAGGGCGACTGAGTTTCGTTTGAGTGTGACCGAAATTTGTTGGAGAGAGCCTTGGCGGTTAGCGAAACCGCCCTGCATTTATTGCATTGGAGGGAAACTTCGTGCAAGTCCGATTTTCGCTTCTTGCCCGGGATCAGCTCCGTGACATTCCGGAGACACCACGCCGCGACTTGCTTTATGCAGTACGCCGACAACTGACGATTTTCCCCGAAAGCGGTCCGGAGCTGGCGGACGAGGATTATCTTGGCTTTCGACAACTCACCAGATCGGGGTATCGCTTGATCTATCGATATGATGAGGAGCGGGATGAGGTTCAGGTTTACTGCATCCTTCACGTGCAGCGCCGGCTACCATCAGCCGAATTCTTGCGATATCGGGATTTCTAGCCATGATCAACAAGCAATCTCGTGACAGGTGTCGCGCCGGCATCATCGGTTGGCCTGTAGCACACAGCGTGTCGCCAGCCATGCATAACGCCGCCTTCGAAGCACTGGGGATGGACTGGCGCTACGAGCTCTTACCCACACCACCCGATGCCGTCGAAAAACGTATCGCCGAGCTGCGGGGTCCCAAGTTTGCCGGCGCCAACGTGACCATCCCTCACAAACAAGCCGTGATTCCGTTCCTCGACGAAGTTGTAGATGCTGCCGACGTGGTTGGTGCGGTGAATACCATCGTGGCCGACGGTGACGCTCTGATCGGCTACAACACTGACATAGCCGGCATCCACTGGGCGTTTGCACAAAATCACGTGGCGCCGGCCGGCTGGAATGTCGTCGTGTTGGGCGCCGGCGGGGCCGCGCGCGCTGCTCTATACGCGCTCGGCAGTGTTGGCGTCGCCCACATCACCGTGTTCAACCGAACGCCGGAACGGGCCCTGAATCTGGTTGCTGATCTTCGGTCGTATCTGAACGGGTTTGAGCTGACAGCGGCGTCGCTCGCAGACGTCGGCCGGCTCCAAGGGGCGGTGGCGCGAGCCGATCTGCTGGTCAACGCTACGTCCGTCGGTATGCACCCTGATATCAGCGCGTCGCCACTGCCCGACGAGGTCGAGGTGCCGGCTGGTGTGGTTGTTTTCGACATGGTCTACAATCCACAGCGCACGCACCTTCTCCAGAAAGCCGCGCTGAACGGTGCGCGAACCGTTGGTGGCCTGGATATGCTCGTCGGCCAAGGGATAGAAGCGTTCAAACTCTGGACAGGTCGGATACCGCCCGTCGATCTGATGCAACAAGCCGCGCTTGCCGCACTGGCGACGAGCCAAGGATTGGAAATCCCTGTCTGCGTGCCCCGCACAGGCAGGCCTGTCTGAAACTGAGAAATGCCCTCAGGCACTTCAGGCTGAGCCCCTGAGGCGGCTTTTCAGTGTCAGACGCGACGTCCTGAGCGGCGTCCTGAGCCCGTCGAAGGGCTTGTCGAAGGGGCGAATTCCATTCGTCGGCTCGGGGATTCTCACTCCAGACAATAGGGGGATAGGGTATGATCATCGTTTCGGCCACTAGCTCGGCTTGGATTGCCAAATCCAAGCCATAACCGCTGGATTTGGCAATCCAGCGAGAGCGGGCGGAAGCCAATGGCCGAAACGATGATCAAGGCCGAAGGATAATTCATGAATCGATTGCGTTTTTTGACCGCCGGCGAGTCACACGGGCCGTATATCACGGCGGTTCTAGAAGGGATGCCGGCCGGCGTTCCACTCACCGAGGACGATGTGAACCCCGACTTGGCGCGCCGGCAGGTGGGCTTCGGCAGCGGCGGTCGCATGAAGATCGAGAGCGATCGGGTGGAATTCTCCGGCGGTGTGATGAACGGCCTCACCACCGGAGGCCCGATAGCGATGCAGGTTAACAACAGAGATTGGGCCAACTGGGCGGAGAAGGATATCGCGCCCATGACGGTTCCGCGCCCTGGGCACGCCGACCTGACCGGGGCGATCAAGTACGGCTACCGTGAGTTGCGGCTGTCGCTTGAACGGGCTAGCGCCCGCGAGACGGCCTGTCGGGTGGCCGTCGGTGCGATCTGCAAGCGCCTCTTAGCTGAATTCGGAATTCGCACCGGTGGCTACGTCACAGAAATTGGCGGCGTCGCAGCCGATATCCCGCCGGACATGGGGTACACGCAACGCTGGGCGGCTGCCGAGGCATCAGAAGTCCGGTGTCCGATTCCTGATGACGGCGAGGCAATGGTCGGCCATATCCGCGATGTGGCCCGGCAGCGAGACACGTTGGGCGGTGTCTTTGAAGTTGTAGCGATGGGTGTGCCGGCAGGCCTGGGCAGCCACGTGCACTGGGATCGCCGGCTGACGGGCCGGCTGGCTCAGGCCATGCTCAGCATTCAGGCAATGAAGGGCGTGGAGATTGGGCCAGCCTTCGAGAACGCCCAGAAACGCGGGACTGAAGTGCACGATGAGATTTTCCTGGAAGAGTCTGAAGAGACGGATGGGCCAGAGGAGTCCAGGGGGAAGTTGGTGCGGCGAACGAACCGCGCCGGTGGTTTGGAAGGTGGGATTACGACAGGCCAGCCCCTTGTCGTTCGAGTGGCGATGAAGCCGATTTCGACGACCCTAAACCCGCTTCGATCCGTCGATTTGGCGACGGGGGAGCCGGCCAGAACTGCCTACGAACGCTCCGACTACTGTGCGGTCCCTCGGGCAGTGGTCGTGGGCGAGGCGATGATGGCCTTCGTATTGGCTGACGCGCTGTTGGAGAAGCTCGGCGGCGATAGTCTGAACGAGATGCGTCCACGGTTCGAGGCTTTGCGACGGAGCCGGCTGGAGGATTTACCGCTGGACAATCAGCCGTGGCGCTTTGGCTATGCCTCAACACCAGAGAATTTCGAATGAGCGCTACTAGGCTACAATAGTGAGAACTGACATGGAGAAAATTCCAGTAGAAATACCTGATAGTAACTACAATGTCTTGCTCGGCGATGGCTTGCTGGACGAGTTGGGTCAGCACATGCAAAGGTGTAGTCTATCTGGCCGGGCGGCCATTATCAGTGATGAGACGGTTGCGGGTCTCTACGGAGAGTGCGCGGTCAATAGCCTGACGGAAGCCGGCTTCGAACCTACGCTGGTCACCTTCCCGGCCGGTGAAGAATACAAGAACCTGGACACCGTGCGACAACTCTATCACGCCCTGCTCGACGCGCGGTTGGATCGCGGGAGTGCCGTCGTGGCGCTAGGGGGCGGTGTGGTTGGGGATACGGCCGGCTTCGTCGCAGCTACATTCCTCCGCGGCGTCCCGCTGGTGCAGGTTCCCACAACATTGCTGGCGATGGTCGATGCCAGCGTGGGGGGCAAGGTCGGCGTGGATCTGCCCCAGGGGAAGAACCTAGTGGGGGCTTTCAAGCAACCGGCGTTGATCGTCGCCGATGTCACCACCTTGGAAACGCTTCCAGAGCGACAGTTTCGGGCCGGCCTGGCTGAGGTCATCAAAGCCGGCGTCATCGGCGATCCGACGCTGTTCGACCATCTGGCGCGCGAGGGGCGCGATCCGCTGGTGTGGGTCATTCGTCGCGCCATCGAGCTGAAGCGGGACGTTGTCCAAGAGGATCCGTTCGAGAGCGGCCGGCGGGCGGTGCTCAACCTGGGGCACACTTTCGGCCACGCGATCGAAGTGCTCAACGAATATCGGTTGCCGCATGGCTTTGCCGTCGGTGTGGGCATGATCATCGCGGCGCGGGTGGCCGGCGAACTCGGGATGGCTGATCCAGGTCTGGAAACACGCATAGCGGACACGCTAAAGCAGTACGATCTACCGATTCGGCATAACGAGGCGTCACCTGGCCGAATCTGGAACGCTATGGGAACTGACAAGAAGCGCAAGGCTGGCGTTCGGCGCTACGTGTTGCCCCGCGCCATCGGCGATGTGGTCGTGACGTCAGATGTGCGGCGCGATGTTGTCCTGCGTGCGTTGAAGGAGACATATGAACCACAAGGTACTGATCCTGCACGGTCCGAATCTTAACTTGCTAGGAGCTCGCGAGCCAGATATGTATGGGGCTGTGACGCTGGCGGAGATCGACCGCCGGCTGGGAGAAGCGGCGGCAGAACGGGGTGTCGAGCTCCGGTCGTTTCAATCTAGCAGCGATGGCGCCTTGATCGATGCGATTCACGAGGCGCAGGATTGGGCGGACGGGATCGTGTTCAACCCGGGCGCCTACACTCACAGCAGCTATGCCCTCCGAGACGCCATCGCTGCTATTGATCTGCCGACTGTAGAGGTGCATCTCTCGAATGTCGATGCTCGCGAAGCGTTTCGGCGCCGGTCGGTGATTGCGCCGGTGTGTGTGGGGAAGATTGCCGGCTTCGGCTGGTACAGCTATCTTCTTAGCCTCGACGCCTTGCTGCAGCTACTCGGTTCCCAATGACGGCGGCGGGTTTTTGCGGAATTTGGAGAGCGTTTTGAGTTAGGGACAACCTGTCCCCGAAATTGGGCGGTTTCGGCTGCAAAACGGCTGATTTCGGCGATTCTGCGGGGTTATAAAAGTTGACCAGCCCTCAGGGATGGGGTACAACTTAG
>JAANWY010000250.1 GCA_018263655.1 Anaerolineales bacterium
CGGACGCCGGCTTCGATGGGATCGAGCTCATGGTCGACGGCCGGTGGGACGCGCGGCACTCCGTTTCTCAGCCATCCGTATCGGGGTGAGTCTGTTGGTGCCGCCACTGGCCGGCTTTCTGGCGCAGATGCTCTTTGGCGGCGGGTTCTGAGCCTCGGTAAATCGCAATCTAGGTTCGTAGTCAGCCACGGAGGCGAAGCCGAGTGGCGTCCCGGCATCCTGCGGTACCACGACGGCACTCCACTGCGTTCCGGACGGATGCGCGCATCCGCGCTCACTACGAACGGGCTTTGCAATTTGCTGAGCCTAGTCGTGGAGGATGTGGTCCAGGCCTTGGCGGAAGAGGTCCTGGATGTGCTCGTCGTCGAGCGAGTAGTAGATGTGCCGGCCTTCACGTCGAAACTTGACCAGCCGCAGCTCACGCAAGGTGCGCAACTGATGCGATATGGCCGAATGGGTCATGCCCAATGTGGCAGCAATGTCGTGGACGCACAGCTCGGTGTGGGATAGAGTCGAGATGATGCGTACGCGGGTTGGATCGCTGAGAGCTTTGAACGTCTCAGCCAATCTCTCGGCCGTTGCATCGTCGATCAGGTGAGATTGCGCCTCACGTGCTCGGTCTTGATCGATGTACGCAGTGCCGTGCGTCGCGCGTGTTAGTTCAGACATCGTTTTCGGTTGCTGAAAACGGTTGAAACCGTTACTCCCAACAGATTCTGGTCACACCCATTTCAGCTCTGGTCCTTGGTGGTCGGATAGTGGCGGCCCAGCCACTCGAAGTAGCCTTCGTAGAACACCTTTACCTTCTCATAGCCTTTGTCTCTCAAGATCTTGGCTGCTTCCTCCGCCTCGGCTCTCGGGCATGCGCAGTAGGTGACAATCCACGTGTCGCGGGGTAGTTCTTTGTAGCGCTGCTCGACCTCGAAGAAGGGCATGGAGATGGCGCCCTTGATGTGATCCAAGTCGTAGTCCTGTTTTGGGCGCGCATCGACAATGATCATGTTGGCGCCCTGGTCGTGCGCTTCTTTCAACGTGTCGATGTGGACGTATGGACCGTCGGTGGTGAAGTTGGGCTCTGGGCCGGCGCTCGCCGACTCGGCTGACGTCTCGCCGCCGCAGCCCGTGATCGCGACAACCATCGATAGAATCAGCAAGCCAAGACCCGCTACGTTCAACCACTGTCGTCGTTTCATCAATACCTCCTACAAGTTTCCACGTCTGCAATTTGTCTGCGATTTGGTGGCAGAATGCTATCACGATGCCACACATCTGTCAAGCAAATGGTATTTTAAATCTTGACCGTAACCCCTATGGTGGTCCGTGGTGCCATTTGCCGCTGTCTGCCTGAATCTCGACCCTCGCAGTTGAAAAATGCGGAAAAAGGGGGGTGGTGGGAGGCGGCCGCCTCCCACCACCCCCCTTTTTCCGGTCTCTTCTACTGAAAGCCGATTTGAAGACTTCGGAGAGCTGTTTTGGGGTTTCGCTCCTCGCGATGGCAGGTATTCAGCGTCAGTGTGTGCGGCGCGGGCGGAGGGCGTAGGCGCCACCTAGCAGTAGCGTGCCGGCGATGAGGGCCACGGCCGGCAGAAGCGGGAAGGGATTGGCCCCGCCGGTCTTCGGCATCATCTCCGGCTCCATCATCATGCTCTCGGCGTACTCGATGGTCACCTGCGCCACGGGGTCGGTCCAGCCGTGCGTCATGGCATCCAGATCGCCGTCGCCCTCAATGCCAGGGTGCATCATCACAACGCCCATCTCGTGCAGATCGGGATTGCTCATACCCGAGCCTTCAGCCATCGATTCGACGCCCGTCAGCGCCGGACACGGTGGCACGAGGTCGGCGAAGTTTTCGGTGTTTATCTCAGTGCCGGCGTCGTAGCTCATCGTCGTGAACGTCGCTGACCCATCCATCTCCGACGGCAGGCGCACGCTGTCGAGGCCGGTGAAGCCGTCGTTGGTGCAGATCAGCATGCTGACGAAGGAGAAGGACTGGGCATTCTCGCCGGCATGGATTTCGAAGGTGACGGACTGGCCAGGCATCAGCGGCGGTGGGTCGCCAACCGGTGCGCGACAGATCGCGCAAATCCTGCCCGTTGTAAAGCACTGCGCCCTGTGTCGGCGGCTCAAACCCGAGGAGGAGGTGGGCCATGGTGGTCTTCCCACTCCCGCTCTCACCAACCACGCCGGTGATCAGCGGTTGATCAACGTTGATGGAAAACGAGAAATCCTCTAAGGCGATGGTTTGCTGCCTTTGGAGCAACCCTCCGCCGAAGATCTTGGTCATCCGCCGCGCCTCGAGCAATGCTGTCATGAAACTGTCTCTTGAATTGTTTCCTGTATCGTCTCTGGACTCTCTTCATGGAGGTGGCAGGCCGCCCAGTGGTCAGGCGATACCGGGCGATAGGCCGGCTCTTCCTCTACGCACCGCTCCATGGCATGCGGGCACCTGGGGTGGAAAACGCAACCTGTCGGGCGATCAAGCGCTGATGGCGGGAAACCCGGTGTCCCGTGCAGCTCCTCCTTTTCGTCCAAGGACGGCAAGCTAGCCATCAGCAACTGGGTGTAGGGGTGCTGTGGCGTCGCGAAAGCCTCTTGCACAGACGCCTCCTCCACAAGCTTGCCGGCATACGTGACCCCCACCCGATCGACAAACTGAGCCATGAGCCCCATGTCGTGACCGATCAAGATCACGGAAGCCCCCAGCTCTTCCTGGACTTCACGCAGGGTTTCCATCACACGTCGCTGCACGACCACATCCAGGGCACTGGTAGGTTCGTCAGCAATAATCAACCTCGGGCGCAGACTCATAGCAATGGCAATACAAACGCGCTGTTTCATGCCCCCGCTCAGTTGATGGGGGAACATATCGGCGACCTCCGGCTGCAGGCCAACCCGGTCCAGGAGCTCATGTAAGTGCTCTTCCTTTTCCCGCTTGGACATCTGGACCCCGTGACTCTGCAACCCATCGGCGAACTGCTGCTTGATGCGGATTACGGGATTCAGGGAGTTCATAGCTCCCTGCGTGATGAGCGCAATCTGTGCCAGACGCAGTTGCCGCATCTGCTCTTCCGGGAGAGCCAACACACGGTCACCATCCAGCCAGACCTCACCCGACTCGATACGGCCTGGCGGCCTGATAAGTCGCAAGATTGAGAGCGCTATGGTCGACTTGCCCGATCCCGATTCGCCAATCAGGCCAAATCTCTCGCCAGCCTTGACATCGAAGGTGACGCCATCGACCGCCTTGACCGGACCACGCGGCGTATGGAAGTACACCCGTAGGTTGTCTACTCGAAGAATCGGAGGCATAGGTTACTCTGGTTTCACAATCTGAATCTCGGTAAACCGCAATTTAGGTTCGTAGTCAGCCACGGAGGCTAAGCCGGAGTGGCGTCCCGGCGTTCCACAGTGCTACGACCGGCACTCCACTGCGTTCCGTGCCTCACTACGAGCGGGTTTGCGATCTACTGAGTCTCGCTATCACCTCTTCACGTCGATGGAGGGCCGCTGGTCTCACGCACACGCAACTCTGTGGGCAGGCGGCGTTGGCGCGGTGCGTCATGGTAGCCATTGAACCGATCCAACAGCAACTGAGCGGCTGTCTTCCCAAGATCGAGCGGGTTCTGAGCGACGGTCGTGAGCGGCACGTGCAATTGACTGACCACATCCAGATCATCGAAGCCTATCACAGAAAGGTCATCGGGGATCATGAGATCATTCAGTGTAGCCGCCTTCATGACCAAAAGGGCCATGAGATCGTTCATAGCAAAGATAGCTGTGGGCCGATCGGGCTCAGCCAGGACCTCGCGCAGAGCGTCGATATCGGGACCAGTGGCGTTGGCATAGGCTCTTAGGGCGTAGCCAGTGCCAGGTTCCAGTGCCTCACCCACCAGCAGCGGCGGCAGGGGCTCAAGGCCGGCATCGCGCAGCGCCTGACGGTAGCCGGCCAGGCGTTCAGCAAGCGGAAGCAAATGCAGATACGGCCGCGCGAGAAACGCGATCTTCCGGTGACCGAGTTCGATCAGATGCTTCGTCGCCGCATAGGCACCCCCTCTATTATCAGCCAGGGCGCAATCTGCCTCGAGGTAAGGAAAGGTTCGATCCATAAGTACCAACGGGAAGTTCCGCATGGAGAGGCGGAAAAGCTCACGATCCAGATCGTCGCTCTGCACCGGCCAGATGATGACGCCATCCACTCGATCACGCATCAACGCCGCCAGAAGGTCGTTCTCCTCTTCCAGCCGGCGCTCAGAATTGCAGAAGAGTACACAGTAGTCACGCTTCTTCAGTGTGCGCTCCACCCCGATCAACAAATTGTTATCGAAGCTGGATCGGAATTGGGGGATGACGAAACCAACCAGCCGGCGGGCTTCAGCAGCCGGGTCTGCCTCAACGAAGGTGCCCTTGCCGGCTACCCGATAGAGCAATCCATCGCGCTCAGCCGCATCCAGCGCTTTACGCAGGGAGAAATCCTCAATTTCGTGCCAGGGCATGTCACAGCAATTCTAATTATGGCGGCCAGTACGCTTCGATACGCTCGCTACTCAGCATGCTGGCCGCCATAATTAGAATTGCTGGCCCCGCCAAATCACGATTGCCAGCCGGCCCATTTTGTGTTACAATCCCACTCGATCTCTTATCTCTCCAATCTCTAGTCTCCACCCAAGGAGTCGACTTGAGGCAGACACCCAAAATCCACGTCCACCCGAAGGAGACCTGCTTACCTGACCACACGCTGAACCCGCCCCCGCTGCTGATCGTCATCTCCGGCCCGTCCGGCGTGGGAAAGGACGCAATCGTGAACCGCATGAAGGAACGCGGCCTACCCGTCCATTTCGTCGTGACGGCCACCGACCGGCCAAAGCGGCCAGGCGAGGTACACGGCGTCGACTACTTCTTCATCTCGACGGCAGAATTCGAGCAGATGATCGAGGAAGACGAACTGCTGGAATGGGCCGTCGTCTACGACGACTACAAGGGCATCCCCAAAGAGCAGATTCGCCAAGCCATGGCCAGCGGCAAAGACATCATCCTGCGCATCGATGTGCAAGGCTCTGCGACAATCAAGGAAATCGTTCCCGATGCCGTGTTCATCTTCCTGGCGGCGTCCAGCATGGATGAGTTAATGGACCGGCTGGTAGCGCGCAAGACGGAGACGGGCATCGACCTGGAGCGCCGCAAGGAAACAGCGCGCGAGGAAATGGAGGCGCTGTCCATGTTCGACTACGTCGTCATCAACCGTGACAACGAACTGGACGAGGCCGTGGAACAGATTGCCTGCATCATTCAGGCTGAAAAGGCCCGCGTTGAACCTCGGCAGATCTCATTATGAAGACTACCTCTTGGCAAGCCGGCAGATAGGGGGAGACACGACCATGCAGTACGCGGAGGTCGTCGTCAATCACAGACTCGGCCGGCAACCTGTCGTTCGCGCACCAGACATCCCCCTCGACGAGGATGCCGGCCCCGATCCCCGAGGCGCAACGACATTCCACTACCACATCCCGCCGAAGCTAGAAGACCAGCTTGAACCGGGCCACCTCGTTGGCGTGTCCTTCGGCAAGCGCTGGGTCCAGGCCGTCGTCCTGGCCCTGCGCGACGCCTCACCTGTCCAGAAGACCAAGCCCATCAGCGACCTCCTCGATCCAGAGCCGGTGCTGTCGCCGGCCCAGATCCGCCTGGCCCAGTGGATGAGCGACTACTACGTCGCCCCGCTGATCGAGTGCGTCAAGCTGATGCTCCCCCCGGGCATCAGTCGTGCGTCCATTGTACTGGTCGAGTTGGGACCGGAGCGCCCCCTGCCCGGTCATCTAACACCCGAGGAGCGTGCTGTGTTGGAGCGCGTCCGCCGCGATGAACCGATCGCTCTGGATCGCCTGACGCGCGACGGCGGCAAGCGGGCGGTGGAGCGTCTGCTGAAGCGCGGCGCACTGACCCAGCGCTACGGGCTCAAGCCCCCACGCATCAGCCCCAAGACGGAGCGCGTGGCGCGGTTGCAGGTCGATCCCGACAACGCACTGTACGACGAGCTATCGCGTGCCCCGGTCCAGACGGCGATTGTGGAACTCCTGGCCACAGAAGGCCCGCTACCGTCCACCGTGATCTATGAACTGGCCGGCGGCTCCAGCGCGACGCTGCGCACCCTCGAAGACAAAGGCATCATCGCCCTCGAAGACCAACAAGTCTGGCGCGACCCCCTGGAAGGCAAGGCCTTCGCACCCGATAAGCCCCCCACACTAACACCAGATCAGCAAGCCGCGTGGGACACAATCCGGCCCGCAATTCACAATTCACAATTCACAATTTTCTTGTTACACGGCGTCACCGGCAGCGGCAAGACCGAAATCTACCTCCGCGCCATCGCCGAGACCCTCGCCCGGGGCCGGCAGGCCATTGTCCTGGTACCCGAGATTTCGCTGACCCCCCAGACGGTACAGCGCTTCGCCGCCCGCTTCCCCGACCGGGTGACCGTGGCCCACTCCGCGCTGTCGCTCGGCGAGCGCTACGACGGCTGGCGCCGGACCCGCGCCGGCGAGATCGACATCGTCATCGGCTCGCGGTCGGCGGTGTTCGCGCCGCTGCGCCGGCTGGGCCTCATCGTCATCGACGAGGAGCACGAGTGGTCGTACAAACAGGATCGCACGCCGCGCTACCACGCCCGCAATGTGGCGCTGCGGCGCGCTGAACTGGAAGGCAGCGCTGTGATCCTCGGCTCGGCGACGCCGGCCGTCGAGTCGCACTTCCGGGCGCAGCGGAGGAAGTACACGCTGATCGATATGCCCCAGCGCATCATGGCCCATCGTGAGCACATCGAAGCGCAGAAGGCCGATTACCACATCCCCGACGAGCGGACCGCCGTACACGCCGGCGAAACCGACGCAGCCGTCTACGCCGACCTGCCACCGGTGCGCATCGTCGATCTGCGGCAAGAATTGAAGGCCGGCAACCGCAGCATCTTCAGCCGCGCGCTGCACCAGGCGCTGCGCGAAGTCCTGAAGGCTAACGAGCAGGCCATCCTGTTCCTCAATCGGCGTGGGGCCGCCACGTTTGTGATGTGCCGCGACTGCGGCCACGTCCTCAGCTGCCAGCGCTGCGAGGCGCCACTGACGTACCACGCCACGGAGGCCGGCCTGATCTGTCACCACTGCAACCAGCGGGCGATGTCACCTCAACTGTGCCCCGAGTGTGCCAGTCCCAGGATCAAATACTTCGGCATTGGTACCCAACGTGTTGAAGCTACGGTGCACGATCTGTTCCCGGAAGCGCGCGTGGTGCGCTGGGATTGGGATACCACGCGCCGCAAAGGCGCACACGAGGACATGTTGCAGCAGTTCGTCACGCGGGAAGCCGACATCCTGGTGGGTACGCAGATGGTGGCGAAAGGCCTCGACCTGCCGTTGGTGACGCTGGTGGGGGTGGTCACCGCCGACACGGCCCTGCACCTGCCCGACTTCCGCGCCGGCGAGCGCACGTTCCAGTTGCTGACACAGGTGGCCGGCCGCGCGGGCCGCAGCATCCTGGGCGGTCAGGTCATCATCCAAACTTACGATCCGCATCACTACGCGATTGAGACCGCCAGCCGGCACTCCTACGCGGATTTCTACAAGTACGAAGTGGCGTTCCGGTGCGAGAACGCCTATCCGCCGTTCCGCAAGCTGGTGAAGCTGGTCTATGCCGACGCGAAGGCGGAGAAGGCTCAAGCAGAAGCGGAACGTCTCGCCGAGGTGCTGTCCAATAAGATCGCGCGTCTGGGGTTGCCGGAGACGACGCTCATGGGGCCGGCGCCGGCCTTTCGCCAGCGCCTGCGCGGCCAGACCCGCTGGCAGATCCTGATCCGCGCCCCGGATCCGCATGCGTTGCTGGCCGGCATGCGCTTCCCCCTCGGCTGGCGCATCGACGTAGATCCGGTGAGTTTGCTGTGAAAACACAAGCTTTCAGCCACCCTTGCGAAGGTTACCCATAACCCTCGATAGAGCGATTCTTGGTTCGCGCGGACACTTCCACCTCGAAATCTGCTCACAAACCTTCGCAAGGGTTCAAGGTGGCGAAAGGACCAGTTTGACGCCTTCGCCTACAAAACGTATACTAAGTCTCGGAGTTAGGGGCTTCCAGGGAAATCTCCAGATTGTAAGCGTTCAGGGGGCAACTTGCGGAGCATCCTGGGTAGACCAAGGCGAAGCCGAGGTCGTATCGAAGCGACGTCCTGAGCTCAGTCGAAGGGGGTGCGGCTTGTGCGAAGAACCGTCACAAACCCGCACCCCTCGATACGCGCTCAACGTTGCCCTTCG
>JAANWY010000251.1 GCA_018263655.1 Anaerolineales bacterium
CTTCCGATCTAAACCCAACAAACCCACACCCCTCGATACGCGCTCAACGTTGCCCTTCGTCAGGCCCTTCGATGAACTCAGGACGCCGCTCAGGACGTCGTTTCGCGCTACTCGGGATGCTAGTCCTGATACCTCCTGAACGGTTACGATACTTATTTGGGGCTACTTAGTATAGACATGGTCCATGCAGGGGACGATGGCTTCCCACGTGTACTCACGCTCTACCAGACGACGGGCTCGAGCGCCAAGCGCCGCCCGGCGACCTGGATCGGCCAGGAGTGACAACACAGCAATCGCAAAGTCTTCCGGCGTGTCAGCTAGCGCCAGGTGCTCTCCAGAGCGACCGGCAATTCCCTCAGCTCCCAAGGTTGTGCTGACAATGGCCTTGCCCATGGCCATCGCCTGGAGCACTTTGAGGCGTGTGCCGCCCCCCATGCGCAGCGGCACAATATACACCTGAGCGCCGGCCACGTACGGCCGAACATCGTCGACGTAGCCGGTCACGGTGATGCCGCGCCGATCAGCCAACGCGCGAACACGAGCGTGCGGTTCGCGCCCCACAATCGCCAGCGTCACACCCGATCGAGCGGCTTGGATGCGGGGCAGAGTCTCATTGCAGAACCAGACCATCGCATCGATGTTGGGCCGGAAGTCCATCTTGCCCGTAAAGGTCAGGCTTGCCGGCTGCACGCCGCCGTGCTCGACGGAATCGGAACGAACGGAATCGGAACGAACGGAATCGGGATGAAAAGTGTTGACATCAACACGAAAAGTGTTGACATCAACACCATTCGGCACCACGGCCGGCGAGAGCCCGGGTACCAGCCGGCGGAGCGCCCGGGCGTCCGTCTCTGAGACAGCGACCACGCGGTCGGCCAGCCGGCAGACCTCTCGCTCGTAGCGGCGCAGCTTCACCCACTGGATGAGGGAGTAGCCGGCGGCGGGCCAGCGCGCCGGTTGGCGTACGTCGGTGAGAAATGCTCGTTGCTGCAACACATATTCGGCGTTGTGGTCGTCAAACACCAGTTTCATTCGATCGGTCAGCAGCCGGCGCCTCCGCAGGTTGAGACCGTATTGGCCCATCTCAATGCCCTCAATCTGCACCACGTCGAAATGCTCGGTGTGGACCAACTGCTCTAGCCGGGCTTGGAAGTCACGGGAGGGTAGACGCAGCGCCATATCGGGTCGTGTCGACAAGAAGGTCTTGAGCAGGCGTTGGGGGATGGAGCGGGCCGGCGGTGTGGAGACCGTATCGACTCGATAACACAGGTCCGGAAGTGGCGTCTCGTCAAGGGGCCGCTTTCGGTCGGCGAAGGACAGGAGGGCAATGTCGTGGTGTTGTGCCAGGCCAGCCAGCAGATGGAAATTGCGGATAGTTGTTCCCTGATGGGGAGGGTATGGAAGTTGGGGCGTCAGGAAGAGCAGCTTCATGCCGGCTGAGCAACTTGGCGGTAGATGGCTAGTGTTTCCTCGGCCATTCGCTCTAGCGAGAACTTATTGGCTTGCTCGAACCCACGCTGGCGAAAATCGGCTCTGAGATCCTCGTCGGCCACCAGCCGGCCAATGGCAGCCGCCCAGCCTTCCACATCTTCCGGCGGTAGCAGCCAGCCGGCATCGCCAACCACTTCAGGTAGCGACGACACGTCTGACACAATAGTAGGCGTTCCAACCGCCATAGCTTCCAGTGGGGGCAATCCGAAGCCTTCGTAGAACGCGGGGTGAACGTGTACCGTCGCTGCGTTGTAGATCAGGATCAAGTCGTCCTGAGGAACTCGGCCGAGGAAGCGAACATCCCGTTCAAGCTCAAGTTCTTCAACCACGGCATACACTTCTTCGAACAGCCAGCCGCGCTTGCCGGCAATGATGAGCGGAGCCAGCGGACCATGTCGATCCAGCAAGAGCCGCTGGGCATGGAGTAGCGTCGGGATATTCTTGCGGGGTTCAACTGTGCTCACGAAGAAGACGAACTGGTCGGGGAGGTCGTATTTTTCACGAATCTGCGCCAGTCTTTCGGGATCGTCAATCGGCTGAAACGATGGGTCGGTGGCTTCGTAGATGACGGTTATCCGATCAGCCGACACCCCGAGCAGGTTGACGATGTCATCACGTGTGCTCTGGGATACAGCGATGATGTGATCTGTCCGGCGTACAGCTTCGTCGATCTGACCGTAGTAACGGGCGGCATCCTCGGTAAGGAAGTGAGGATAGCGGAGGAAGTGCAGGTCGTGGACCGTGATCACCGAGCTCATGTTGCGCCGGAACGGTGGGATAAAGTCCGGGCTGTGGAGTAGGTCAATGTTACTGAAAGCAAACTCGATAGGGAGGACCCATTGCTCCACACGATGGTGACTGGGCGTCCACAAGTTCCGCCTTTTGAAGCAGCTTGCATTCGCCATAACGGCCGCATCTTTGCGGCTTTGAAATAGTACGAACTTTTCGGGGCTGTCGATCCGAGATAGGCCTTTCACCAGCCGGCGGATGTACTGTCCAATGCCGGCCTCGGTGTAGTAGGCCATTCGGACATCGATGCCGATGCGCATAGAAGTACCTAACTCTTCTTGTTGGTGACTACTCAGGCGCTTCGTGCCTACACAAGAAGAGACCGGAAAAAGGGGTCGGTGGGGGGGGCGGCCGCCCCCCCACCGACCCCTTTTTCCGCATTTCGCCACTGCGAGGGCAGTAGCCTGAGTAGTTACGCTGAATATTCATACGAAGTACCTGAATAGTCACGTCACTTGGACTATTATACTGCGGAGGTTTCTCTTGGTCAAACAGTC
>JAANWY010000252.1 GCA_018263655.1 Anaerolineales bacterium
TGAGTAGACCGAGGCAAAGCCGAGGTCGTATCGAAGCGACGTCCTGAGTTCATCGAAGGGGGTGCGGCTTGTGCGAAGAACCGTCGCAAACCCGCACCCCTCGATACGCGCTCAACGTTGCCCTTCGTCAGGCTCAGGACGTCGTTTCGCGCTACTCGGGATGCTAGTCGTGATACCCCTGAACGGTTACGTCAAACTTTCACCCCGTTGCGGAAAACAGCGAAGGCCGGCCCGGGCCGGCCTTCGCTGTTCAAACGGGAGCGCTGTTAGAGCGGGAGCGATGAAGGAAGGTAAAGGAGATGTCTCCCAAAGTCAAGCCACAGCAGCCGCGGGTTCCTCCTTGTGGGTGAGACGCGGCATCCTCTTTCGCTTCGGCTTGACAGTCTGGAGATACTCGTCGATCGATTCAGCCGCTTTCCGGGCCGCGACCATCGCCGTCACGACTAAGTCGGGACCATGAACGTTGTCACCAGCCGCGAATATCTGGTTCCGGGACGTTTTGCCGGTTTCTTCGTCAGCGGTGATCAAGCCCCAATCGTGGGTCTTCAGCTTTGCTGTCGTCTCGCCCATCAGCGGATCGGGCCAGTAGCCAAGGGAGAGAATCGCAGTATCGACTTCCATGACGAACTCGTCACCCTCGATGGGTACCGGCCGGCGTCGCCCGGATGCATCAGGCTCACCCAATCGCATCCGTTGACAGCGCATCGCTCGCACATGGCCCTCTTCATCGCCGATGAACTCAACGGGGGCGGCCAGCCAGACGAACTTCGCACCTTCCTCTCGTGCGTGTTTACGCTCCTTAGAGTTGCCCGGCATCTGCGCTTCCGTTCGCCGGTAGACACACGTCACCTCGTCACCCCCTATGCGGAGCGCGGTCCGGAGGCAATCCATTGCCGTGTCGCCACCACCAATAACCGCCACTCGGCGACCGATCGTGGGCGGTTCTTGCAAACCCAGCGGCAGATCCTCGGCCGGCAAATTGGCCCGCGAGAGGAACGATGTGGCCTGATAGATGCCCTCCAAGTCACTGCCACGCACCTTGAGCGGAACGCTCACAGCGGACCCAGTACCCAAGAATACTGCGTCGAAACCTTCAGCGAGCAGCCCATCCACGGTAGTACCCTCCCCGATCTTGGTATTGAAGTGAAATTCAACACCCATTGACTCCAGCATCTCCACCTTTTCGTCGATGACGTGCTTGGGCAGCTTGAAGGACGGGATACCATAGCGCATCGCACCGCCGGCCTTAGGCCAGGCGTCGTAGATGGCTATGGTGTGCCCACACTTCGCCAACTCCTCGGCGATGGTGAGGCCGGCTGGGCCGGCTCCGATCACTGCGACGTGCCGGCCACTAGGCGGAGCGGTCTCGGGGATCGGGGTACCAACTGTTCGGCGCTGGTAGTCTGTCACAAAGCGCTCTAACAGACCAATCGAGACACCCTCGCGATAGCCCTCCCGAACGCAAGAGCCCTCACACTGAACCGCCTAGTGGCCGGCACGGCTGCAGATTTCGGGAAGATTACTCGTCTCTCGGAAGACGTTCGCCGCTTCAATGAATTCCCCCCGCTCGATGTGCCAGAAAGCCCGGGGAACATCGTTACCGGCCGGGCACCCTCGCAGGCAGGCCTGCGGCGAGGGACACTGCAAACACCGACTGGCCTCCCGCTTTGCCGTCTCGGGGTCAAAACCGAGCTTGGCTTCAGAGAAACTACTAATACGCTGAGCGGGGGCCACCTTCGGTGGTTCAATAGGGGACGAACGTCTCCGTTCCTTACGATCGATGTCAAGTGCACCTGTGCGATCCAACATACTGCTACACGCTCCTTCACCCTGTTGACTGCAATACAACCGTGACTACTCAGGCACTTCGCGCCTACACAAGAAGAGACCGGAAAAAGGGGTCGGTGGCGGGCGGCCGCCCGCCACCGACCCCTTTTTCCGCATTTCGTAACTGCGAGGGCAGTAGCTGGGCAGTGGCCCGAGTAGTTACTATGATAAGTTAATAAGGTCTTATTGAGGTCAAAATCAGGTAACAACTTGAGTCAAAAAGCTTAACACACAATAAAATATGCAAAGATGATCAAGCCGCGTGTCGTTGACCCACCCATCTAGGTATGCTACACTTGCCCCACGAGAGAAAACACACAAGGAGGAATTTATGCGTACACCACTCATGGCCGGCAACTGGAAGATGCACAAAGGTCCAGGGGAGGCCATCAATTTCCTGAACGGACTTTCCGACGCCGTGGCGGACGTAGAAGATCGAGAGGTCCTAATCTGCCCCCCATTTGTTGATATCTATGCACTGGGCCGCATGCTGCGGAAGTCCGAAACACCGATCAAGCTGGGTGGTCAAAATCTGTACCCCGCCGAAGAAGGCGCCTATACGGGCGAAACCGCCCCACCGATGTTGAAAGAATGCAACTGCGATTACGTCATCCTGGGCCACAGTGAACGCCGGCATGTTTTCGAGGAAGACGATTCATTCATCAATGAGAAAGTGAAGGCCGCCCGCCAATACGACCTTATCCCGATCCTGTGTGTGGGCGAGACCGAGCCTCAGCGGGATGCCGGCCAGGCCGAGGAAGTCGTGTCTGATCAGATTCGCGGCGGACTGACAGATGTTGAGATCAACAGCGCCGATGAACTGGTGATTGCCTACGAACCCGTTTGGGCCATTGGGACAGGTCGCACGGCAACCCCCGACGATGCCCAGGCGATGCACGCCCACATCCGCACAATCTTGACGGATCTCTACGGCGAAGGCATTGCCAACGGCGTACGCATTCAGTACGGCGGCAGCGTGAAACCGCACAACGTGGATGAGCTGATGGCACAACCTGACATCGATGGCGCGCTGGTCGGTGGTGCGTCGTTAGAGGTTGGGAGCTTTGAGAGGATTGTGAAGTTTGAAGCGTAGTGGGTGTTGCATGCTTGCGTAGGGCGTGAATAGAGCGCCGGCCCACACCATCACCACCCTCGGTGTGTAGCAATTCTCATTACGGCTCAAATTTACTCAGTGATGGGCGAAGGTCTCCTGACCGAGGCGCAGAGGGCTCGGTCAGGAGACCTTCGGCGAACGATGAACGGCTCAAAATGAGAATTGCTGCTCGGTGTGGGCCGATCTCGTTTATGCTCCCTCACTCCAATCGAATTGCATCCTCTGGGCACTGCAACACGCACGCCCCACACGCGACACAGCGTTCAGGGTCGTGAAAAATCACCTTACGGCGCTCCAAATCGGGCGTCCAGCAGCCGACAGGACACACGGCATAGCATTCCCAGGCTCCGGTGCACTCCGACTCGTCGTAATGGATCTCGAGACCGCGCAGAGTCCGCGCGATCTCCACATGTTCCAACAAAGACTCCCACAGGCTCGGGCTCTGCACAGCCATCATCCTACCCCCCCAGAACCACCAGGCGCGGCACCAGCCAGTACACCGCCGCCAACGCAACCCCGATCACCGCTTCCCACGACCAGTTGGCCTGCTCGCCACGCATGAGGGGCGACATACCCTGCAACTCGCCGCCGGTGAAGACAGCGAGCCCGATGAGGCCCACCGTCCAGTTGAACAACCGGCGCGGCGGCAGGTGGCCGAAGAACGCTGAAAACACGTAGAGGCCGGCCAACGCAATCGCCGCCAACGGAACCGACTTCGCCATTCCGTCCCGCCCTGGCAACCAGGGCATGGTGGCCGCATAGAACAGCGACAGCCCCACCAGACTGACACTCGTTGGCCACAGCATATTGCGCCAGAATAGACCGATAGGCGCCAAAATCAGCAGTCCGTAGAAGCCGAGCGTCACCAGGACCATCTCCAGACGATCACGCAGCGGGAAATCCACCCAGCGCATAGCATCGGTCTTCCGCTGGCCCCCTTCCAAATAGGCCGGGATGTCGTCGGCGCGAGCCGGCCCCCAGTGCACGCCCCACCGCAGCTCCTTGCGAATGCGCCACCCATCGACACCGTTGGCACACAACTGAGGCAGGATCAGCGCGTGATGATCGACCACGTCCTCGACGCCGCTGGTCCGCACCGCAGCCATCACATCATCGGCCGTGAAGTGATCGCCCCCGGCGGCGCACCACACGTTGATACCGTTAGAATCCGCCACCAGGAGCCAGCAGTCCACCTCACCGTCAAGAGCACGCACCACTCGCCGAACGGTGAGGTCGAAGTTGCCCGTCACCAGCACCGGCGATGCAGTATCCGGCTCACCGACGCGGTACAACCCCGGTTCGACCTTGGGATACGGCGGTATGACACGGAACAACAGCGCCCAAACATCCACTAAGGTAGAGCGCAGCGTCCTTCGATGCCGGAGCCGGGGGACCTCCCGCTCGATGGCTTCGGGAACCGCACCTTCTGGCGTCGTAGGTTCAGCCTCTGCGACTTCCGCCGGCGGCGCGTCAGACGGTCCTTCCTGCGCCGTCAGGCGTTCCGCAATAGACTGCACGGCACACGGCACGCAGCAGGTCGCAATACCGCCCTCGTCCTCCGCTATTTCGGCT
>JAANWY010000253.1 GCA_018263655.1 Anaerolineales bacterium
ATACCGATTATGCTTAATTGTCGGTTAGCATCCTGAGTAGGTCGAAACGAAGTGGAGATCGTATCGAAGGGTGCGGCTCAAGCAACGCCTCGAGGCAAACCCGCACCCTTCGATACAGCTTTCGCTTCGCTACAGCTTACTCAGGATGCTGGTCAACATGCTGGTCAACGAATTAAGCATAATCGGCGCATTGTCAATAGACTAACGGCTGTGACGGAGAGAGTACGCTGGCCAAGACTGACAGGGAGGGCGGGTCACTGACTGTAAGCCCGCTCCAGGGGGCGCCGGCTGAAGTTCACTCCCGAGCCGGATGGGGGAAAGGATCCATGGGTCTGATTAGTTCATCCCGGAGCGCCCGCCGTTAACCGGGCAGCCGACAACGTGAAACGCAAAACGTACAATGTGAAGCTGAGTACTCCATCCAGGTGGAGACTGTATCTTGACGGTAAGCGTTCAACCACCCTTGCGAAGGTTGAGAGCAGCCTTGGCAGGGGGCCGATTTTCGACTGGTGAGGGGCCTTTCAGCCCGAATGCGATTGGCAAACCTTCGCAAGGATCCCCATACCTGAACAGTTACGCTTTACGCCTTACGTTTTACGCCGTTAGTTGCAGGCGTCGGCGAAATAAGTGGGCACAGTATCTGTGTGTCAAACAGGGTGGTACCGCGGGAGCACACTCTCGTCCTTTGCAGGGGCGGGAGTTTTTTGTTTTGCCGTTTGTTGTCTTCACAACGAATTTGGGGATCGAGCGAATTCGATACATCCTCAAATTTGTCGTGAAGCGATCGCAAGAAGTCGCAAGAAAAAGTCGGAGTGGAGGAATATGCTGGACGAACTTCAGGAGTTGAAAGACACAAGTCTTCGAGAACTCGAGGATATAGTTGATTTAGATCAACTTGAAGAATGGCGGATCGAGTATCTGGGCAGCAAGGGCCGGCTCACCCAACTAATGCGCGGTATCGGGCAGTTGCCACCAGAGGAACGCCCCGAGGCTGGCAAAGTCGGCAACCGGGTGAAGAACGCGCTACAATCGGCCTACAATGAGACGACCGAGCGGCTCAAGCGGGAGGCGCTGGAACACGCGCTGGAAGCGGACCGCGTCGACGTCACGCTGCCCGGCCGGCTGGCCACGCTGGGCCGGCTGCACCTCTCGACCCAGACGCTGCGCCAAATCTACGACATCTTCGCCGAAATGGGGTTCCAAGTCTACCGCAGCCCGGACGTCGAGACCGACGAGTACAATTTTGAGCTACTGAACATCCCGAAGCATCACCCGGCGCGCGACATGCAGGACACCTTCTACATCGATGAGGAACGACTGCTGCGGACGCACACCTCGCCAGGCCAAATTTGGGCCATGCGCGAATACTATCCTGAACCGATCCGGGTGATCCTGCCCGGCATGTGCTATCGCTACGAGCAGATCACGGCCCGTTCAGAGATCATGTTTCACCAGGTTGAGGGGCTTGCCGTGGGCCACAACATCACCATGGCCGATCTCAAGGGGACGCTGATCAACTTCGCGCAGCGGATGTTCGGAGAAGATACACGGGTGCGCTTCCGCGCATCGTATTTCCCCTTCACCGAGCCCAGCGCCGAGATGGACGTCGAATGTTTTATCTGCGACGGTGAAGGCTGCACAGTCTGTAAGTACACCGGCTGGCTGGAAGTCCTCGGATCGGGCATGGTGCACCCGCAGGTGCTGCGCAACGGCGGCTACGATCCCGCCGCCTACACCGGCTACGCCTTCGGTATGGGACCGGAACGCATCGCCATGCTGCAGCACGGTATCGACGACATTCGGTTCTTCTGGAACAACGACCTGCGGTTTCTAGAGCAGTTCTAGGGTGGTCAACTGCGGCCTACGGCATGGCAGGTTAGCGGATTGAACGGATTGGCTATCTGCTAATTATCCGTTCATCATCCGATTTTCCGTTAATCCGCTATCTATCCGATGACCGCCAATCCGTTTGGAGGCAATCATGAAAGTACCCATATCCTGGTTGAAAGACTACGTTGACATTGACATCACCGTCGAGGAACTGGCGGAGCGGTTGACGCTGGCCGGCCTTGAAGTCACCAACATCGAATACGTCGGCTCAGAGTGGGAGCGGGACAAGATCTTCGTGGGCGAGATTCTGGAGATCAAGCCCCACCCCAACGCCGACCGCTTGGTACTCTCGGTAGTCGACTACGGCGGCGAAAAGCCGATGACGGTCGTCACCGGTGCACCCAATCTGAAGGTAGGCGACTCGGGGCTCAAGGCGCCCTTCGGTACGCTCGGCGCCCGAGTCATCAACGGCTACGCCGAGGAGCTAGAGTACATCCGCATCAAGCCGGCCAAGATCCGTGGCGTCCGATCCGAGGGCATGGTCCTCAGCGAGAAAGAGCTGGGCCTGTCGGAAGACCACGAGGGCATCATGTTGTTGGACGAGGATGCACCCGTCGGCACGCCGTTGGCCGACTACCTGGGCGATACGGTGCTCGACTTCGACCTGACGCCCAACCTGGCGCGCTGCTTCTCCGTCATCGGCGTGGCGCGCGAGGTCGCAGCACTGACGGGGCAGGAGTTGCGCTATCCCGACTACGACGCAGCAATGGAGGGCCGGCCCATCGAGGGGCAGGTGCAGATCGAAATCGAGACCCCGGAGCACTGTCCGCGCTTCACGGTCACCTTGATCCGCGACATCGACATCAAGCCATCGCCGCTGTGGATGCAGCGCCGGCTCCTCCTGGCCGGCATGCGGCCTATCAACAACATCGTCGATGTGACCAACTACGTCATGCTGGAGACGGGCCAGCCGCTGCACGCCTTCGACTGGGATGTGCTGGTTCACCGCGCCGCTGAATCGGGTCAGCCCGAGCACCTGGAGACGGGCGAGGCTGCGCCGACGATCATCATGCGCACCGCTGAACCAGGCGAGGTACTAACGACGCTAGACAACGTCGACCGCGAGCTACAGCCGGAAGATATTCTCGTGACCGACACAGCCGGCATCCTGTCTATCGCCGGCATCATGGGTGGCGCTGAGAGCGAGGTTAGCGACGATACCCACAACGTGCTGCTGGAGGCAGCAAATTGGAACAACATCAGCATCCGGCGTTCGGCCAGCCACCACAAGCTGGCGTCGGAAGCGGGCGCACGCTTTGGGCGCGGCGTCCACCCGGCCGAGGCGGTACGCGGCAACCTGCGCGCCATTGAACTGATGCGCCGGCTGGCCGGCGGCACCGTCGCTGAGGGTGTGGTGGACGCTTATCCGGCGCCGCCGCCCCCCGTCGTTGTGGAGCTGACCCCTGATGCCGTAGAGCGCAGCCTGGGGGTGCCCTTCGAACGCGATCATATTGCCAGCATCCTGCAAGCCCTGAAGTTCGACGTCGAGACCGTGGGCGATTCAACCATCCGCGCAACCACGCCCGATCATCGACTGGACATTGAGGGGCCACATGATCTGATCGAAGAAGTAGCGCGGGTCCACGGCTACGACCGGCTGCCGTCGACGCTGCCCAGCGACGAGCTGCCGCCCCAGCGCACCCACTGGGATCTAGTACGCGAGGGGCAGGCGCGCGACATCCTGGTAGGAGCCGGCCTGCAGGAAGTCATCACGTACCCGTTGCTGAACATCGAGCGCGAGTCCGCACTCAAGATCGGCGAGGACAATGAGGTTGGCCCGGCGGACTACATTACGCTGGCGAACCCCATCAGCCCCGAGCGCGCGTCGCTGCGGCATACGCTGCTCGCGAACCTGCTGGAGATTACGCGCGACAACCTGCGCTTCCGCGATCGCGTGGCGGTCTTCGAGATAGGGCGTGTCTACTTGCCCGTAGACGGCCAACGACTGCCGGACGAACCGCGCCGGCTGGGGATCGCCATGACGGGGCGCTACCAGTCGTCTTGGTCTGACAGCCGCACCGGCCAACTCGACCCTTCGACACCCTTTCGACAAGGCTCAGGACAGGGATCAGGATATGATTTCTTTGACCTGAAGGGTGTCGTCGAGGGGCTGCTGGACCGACTTCACATCGAGGGCGTAGATTTCGAGGCCGGCGAACACTCAGCACTGCACCCGGGTCGAACGGCGACGCTGAGCGTCGACGGCGAAGAGGTAGGTGTGTTGGGCGAGCTACACCCCGTGGTCCGCGAGCGCTTTGATCTGCCCGAGCAGCCGGTAGCCGTGGCTGAGATCGACTTGGATGCGTTGCTGGAGCACGTCAAGACCGAGGGCCTATACACGACCATCTCGCGTTACCCAGCCGTGGAACAGGACATCGCGCTGGTGGTAGGGGAAGCTGTGCCAGCGGTGCAGGTGCGTGAACTGATCCGCGAGGCCGGCGGTGATCTGCTAAGACGGGTCGAGCTGTTCGATGTGTACACGGGAGAGCAGATCACCGAGGGCAAGAAGAGCCTGGCCTACAGCCTCACCTACCAGGCCCAGGACCGCACCCTGACTGACGAAGAGGTCGCGGAGGTGCAGGAGCGGATCGTACAACGATCTGAGAAGGCGCTCGGAGCGAGATTGCGGACGTAGCTGGATTAACAGCACAGCTTCCAGCAGTAACGGGATTCGAGGATTTCGGTGGTCGGGCACCTCGGCTTCTCGGTGCGATGTACTAGCTATTGCTGAGGTGCCCCCTTCAGCCTGACGAGAGTATTACGCGAGAGCCGAGAGGTGACCCAGACTCCTCTTGAGTTGACCCAACTTCGACTTCGCATATACTATTAGGCAGAAATGTATAACCTCTGGGAGGGATTGAATGGCGAAAATATCAAGTAAGGGGTGGGTCACGATTCCCAAGGAATACCGGGACAAATATGACCTGAACCCCGGGGCACAAGTGCAGTTTGTGGACTATGGTGGCATTCTCTCCATTGTCATCGTACCGGAAGATCCGATCGAGGCTGCCTATGGAATGCTCAGAGACCTTGGTGGAGCTCCCGTGACGCAGGAGATTGTCGAGGAGCATCAGCGCGAATTGGAACGAGAGGAGGAGAGAGCTGGGCACGTCGTATGTTCTTGACGCTTTCGCCCTGATAGCTTTTCTCCGCGATGAGCCAGGCGGTCCGCGGGTGCGAGAGCTGCTCCGCGCCGCCGATCAGGACGCCGTCCAGGTCCACCTATGTCTCATCAACTACGGTGAGGTGCTCTATATTGTCGAGCGGCGATGGGGTGAGAGCGAACTGCACAAAGTTGCCGCCCGGTTAGAGAATCTGCCAATTGAAATACATCCCGCAGATCGGTCGCTGACCTTTGCCGCCGCACATGTCAAAGCACACCATCCTCTCTCGTACGCCGATGCGTTTGCGGTGGCGCTTGCCCAAATGCTGGGCTCTACCGTGGTGACTGGCGATCCGGAATTTGAAGCTGTGGAAGAACTCGTGAAGGTGGAATGGCTGGAGGAGTAAGAGGTGACGACACGGGCGGTGGCGATAGAGTCAGTGAGCAAGACTGGCAGTCAATCCAGCCACGACACCTTGTGGTAAACCCGGCGCAGGGGAATGTCGCAGGTGAGCGATTCGATCCGCGCGATAGCGTCCAATTCGTCGTGCGTTTCAATCATCCACTGGTCTCCCTGGGCACGCCGATAACATTCGACACGCGCGTATTCGGATTCGATCAGCACGACCTCGCGCAGACTGGGCATCTGCTTGTAGAATGGGCATCTGCTTGTAGAAATTGAATTTGGTGCCGCGATCGTACTCGCGAGTGGATTCGGATAACACCTCGACGATCAAAGTGGGATTGGTCACCTGTCGTTCCGGCGATCGACGAATTGAATCTTGCCGCAAATCACCATTGCATCGGGATAGGTATACAAGCCGCTGGGCTGGACGAGCAAGCGCATATCGCTGGCAAAAACACGACAGGGCTCGGATTCGAGCTGCTCGTTGAACACGTGGATGCAATTTCCTGCGATCAGGCTGTGGTCGGCAGTTCCCCCTGCCAACGCGTAAATTTCGCCGGCGTAGTATTCGCTTTTGTAGTCAGCGACTTGTTCCATCGCCAGATATTCGGCTGGTGTGAAGTTTTTTTCAGCGGTCGCAACATCGCGCCTCCTCTCGCTGATGATTATAACATCGGCCGATTATGCTTAATTCGTTGACCAGCATCCTGAGTAAGCTGTAGCGAAGCGAAAGCTGTATCGAAGGGTGCGGGTTTGCCTCGAGGCGTTGCTTGAGCCGCACCCTTCGATACGATCT
>JAANWY010000254.1 GCA_018263655.1 Anaerolineales bacterium
GGTGACCGGCAGGCCCCGTGCTGCCGACTGGCGTCGCCGCGACCGTCGCCACTGCGACCGTCGCCACTGCGACCGTCGCGCTGAGCATGAGAATCAGAGTGATGTGCCATACATTTCGCATGGTGTGCATTCTACCAGAATCGACGCTGATGTGCAAGTGGTGTCTTCTCAATATATGGGGGGACATGTAGGACGATTTGGTAAATCGTCGGGTCGAAATACCATTTCGACCTACATAGCCCCAAAATATTGAGATGATACTGCAAGTGGAACATCGCCGGAGTGTAGAGCGTTTTGTGGATGTGATGTGAGATGTACTTTGCTCATTTTCCTGACACCTCAATGTATTGTGGCGTCAGGCACACCCATGGGCCGTATCTCGTGGTCCGTTCGCACGTAGGCGTGCTCATTCCTCAAAGGGGCCAAAGTCGAGGGGAGGAGATGCTATGAAACGTTATCTGTGGTTGATTGTTGGGTTGCTGGGTATTGTGGCTGTGGCGGCGTGTGGGGCGCCGGCCGCCCCTGGGGCGCAACTAGGCGAGCCAACGGCCAGTGAACCGACTAGGACGCCGCTCATTCAAGTGCCAGATGAGGCTCTGGAATTGGTGCGCTCCGTTCGGAGGCAGTTGGCGGAGCGTCTGGATCAGGCGGATGACAACATTGGCCTCGTCGATGTGGAGTCGGCTGAATGGCCGACGGCCGCTATGGGCTGTCCCGAGCCTGACAGGATGTACGCCGATGTTGTCACGACCGGCTACATCGTGCGCTTGAAAACTGACGGCAATACGTACGAAGCGCACGTGAGTCGTGACGGCGCGGTGGTCTTCTGTGATGGAGGATTGCCGGTTTTACCTGAGCAGGCGCGGGACTTGGTCCGGCAGGCGCGAACGGAGCTGGCGAAGCGCTTGGGTCAAGCCGATGCTGCCCTTGACGTGATCGATGTGGAAGCAGCCGAGTGGCCGACGGCCGCCATGGGCTGTCCCGAGCCTGACAAAATGTACGCGCAGGTGGTGACGCCTGGCTACATCGTGCGCCTGAAGACCGACGGCACAGTCTACGAGGCGCACGTGAGCAAGGGCGGCCAGGTGGTGGTGTGTGATGCGGGAGAGGAGACGCGGGGTATGAAAGTGCCGACTGAAGCTGAGCCGGCGGTGATGGCTGCCAAGCGAGACTTGGCAGCGCGCGCCGGCGTGCGTGCGGAGCGTGTCGAGGTAGCCGATTTTGAGGCTGTGAAATGGTCGGATGCGAGTCTCGGCTGTCCGGAACCGGGCAAGATGTATGCGCAGGTCATTACGCCCGGGTATCGTGTCGTACTGAAGGCAGCCGGCCAGACATATGAGTATCACACGAACCGCGGAAAGCGGGCGGTTCTGTGTCCGGAGGGTCCCGCTGGGGCAGCTGGACAGAAGCAGCGCCTCAGTGAGGTGAGAGAGTTGATTGAGCGGACGCGCAACGAGCTGGCTCAAAGATTGGGGGTCGATGTGGTGAAGGTCTCGGTCGNCGAAGTTGCATTGGTCTCAGAGTTGGAGGAGCCGGCTCCGTGTCCGGAGGCGGCTCAGCTAGCCGGGTCGGAGCCGGCGTACCAAGTCACGTTGCAGGCCGGCGGCGACCCATACGTGTACCGCGCTCAGGGCGAAACTGTTGTGCTCTGTACGCAGTGAGCGTGGAAAGGGTGCGCTAGCAGGTCATTAGTAAGCAATCTTGACTGTGTAGCTTGCGGCTCCAGACGCCGTAATATGATCGCCGAGGGTCTCCTGTCTGCGTGCGTCGCACAGGCAGGCCTGACCGAGCGGCGGCGTCCTGAGCCTGTCGAAGGGGCGTAGCGGGCGTCGGTCGGGAGACCTCGCCCAACCCTAGTGGGGGAGACCTCGCCCAACCCTAGTGGGGAGACCTCGCCCAACCCTAGTGGGGAGACCTCGCCCAACCCTAGATCGGGAGACCTCGCCCAACCTTAGTGCGCGGTTGCCGGCTCTGGTGACTGGCTGATTTCCTCTTCGTTCGCTTCTGCCGGCCTGGATTCGTCTTCTAGTTCTTCGGATTCTTCTTGTCCTTCGTCTTTCTCCGGCTTAGCATAGCTTTCCATCATCACTGGCTGTACGACTGGTGGTTCCAGAAGTTTCTCATACGCGTAGCTGCCGATCACGCGCACCGACGCCACCACCGGGGCCGCCAGGAAGATCCCCAGAATGCCGGCTATGGCTGCGCCGGCCAGAATCCCGATCAGGATGACCACCGGGTGCAGATGAACGCTGCCTCCGATGATGCGGGGTACGAGGACCGTGTTTTCGATCTGCTGGATCACCATGTACAGCAGCAGCACGAGTAGGGCAAACCACATTGGTGAAAGAGTTAGGTGTAGGGAGCCCTGGAAATAGGCGACGAGGATACTCGGGATAGCTGCCAGGATCGGGCCTAGATTGGGCACCAACTCCAGTAAGCCGGCCACAACGCCCAGCAACAGAGCATTCGGAACGCCCAGGATGAACAGGCCCAACCAGGTCACGAAACCTACGACAATGACTAACAGAAGCTGGCCCCGGAAGAAGTCCCGCCAGACCTGGTTGATTTTATTCACCAGGACTATGGCCTCTGCCCGGTGCGGTGGTGGGATCAGGTTTTCCAGGTACTTGACGATGATGCGGCTGTCCTTGACGAGGTAGAACGATAGCACGAGCATCAAGAACAGCCCCAGGAGCGTTGACGCGAATCCAGAAGCGAAGTTCAGGAAGAAGCTGAGCGAGGATGTGGCAACCGTAGTTGAGAAACTCTGCAGATTCTGGATGAGCTGCGCATAAGCCGGCGCCAGATCAACTGTGAATCCGAAGACGGAGATCACACTGTCCTCGCTGTACGCCTGGACCCGCGTGATGAGATTGGTGATGACGTCTTGGATCAGGGCCCGGTCGATGGCGCGTGCCTCTTCCAGAATGCTCGGTGTAAAGACGGCCGGCACCGTCACCAGCAGCGCCAGCAGCCCGAGGTAGACCATGGCGGTAGCCGGTGTGCGGCCGAGCGGACTGTGGCGGCAGATTCGGTCGACAACTGGGTTTAGGACGTAGGCGAGGACAAGAGCTATTCCCACGAGGGGAACAATGCTGCGCAGCCGATAGATTGTGATGGTGATCAGGATAGCGCCGGCTGTGAGCACCCAGAACTTGGTCGCCGTACTCCAGCGCGTTGACATCATCGTCTCCTACTTATCTTCCCCGTTGGATTAGTTGGCCGAAGGTCCCCTGGCCGAGGCAGTTTCGCCCCTTCGACAGGCTCAGGACGCCGCTCGGCCAGGGGACCTTCGGCGGTCAAAGATCCACGTTGCCCCTGCGTTACACAGTACGTACTGCGCAACGGTAGGGTTGCAGTAACCGTTCAAGTACGGACCCTTGCGAAGGTTTGCCAACCGCATTCGGGTTGAAAGGTCCCCCGCCAGTCGAAAAATGGCCTCTTGCCAAAGGTATTCTCAACCTTCGCAAGGGTGGGAACGCTGACTAGTGGTATTCGGCAGAAATCCTTCACCAGTTAGCTCAGGGGAGCCCCTCGTCAAGCTCGGGATGAGCATCCTGAGTAGCGGAGCGTATCGAAGGGTGCGGCTCGAACCTAAGTGCCGTGCTATACTGAACCCGCACCCCTCGATACGGCCTCCACCACGTTCCGGCCTACTCGGGATGCTGGTCGTGATTCCGGTAGATAACTGGTGACTCATTTGTGCCAAGCATCAGTAGTCACACGCCCAGCGCACTTATTATGACGAGTCAAGGAAATCTTCGTCGAGAATGCTCCACAAGATCGCGTCGTGCCAGCGGCCCTCGCGCCAGTACTTCTTGCGAGCGAGGCCTTCGCATTTGTAGCCGGCCTTCTCCAGACAGCGGGCACTAGCCTCATTCTCAGCAAAACACTCACTCTCAATCCGGTGCAGGCCGAGCTCTTCGAAGGCATACTGCGTGCGCACCTGCATCACTTCAGTACCATAGCCCTGGCCCCAGGCTTCTTTGTCCCCGATGACGATTCCGCTAGTCGCAGATCGGTCTTTCCAGTTGATGTTGTGCAGCCCCGTGCCGCCAATATGACGGTCGTCCTCGTCGTGAATCGCCCAGACGATGTTGCCTTTATCCTCCGCGGCACGGTCGAAGAACTTCTCCTCCTCCAGGCGAGACAGGGGCAAATACTGAAGCAAGTAGCGCGTAACTTCAGGGTCGTTGAACCACCGCACGTAGTTTTCGAGATGCCGCTCTCTATCCAGCGGCACCAGCCGAATGCGCGGGCCGGCTATGCCGATGATGTCCATGCTCAAGCACCCCCTTTGCCGCTCGGGAGACAACCAGGCATATTGTACAAGACTCCGTCGGAAACGGCGAATCGAGAAAGCCCTGATCTCAGAACTCAATGATGCAATTTGCGAGCAGCGACGAAGGTGAGACCATTCTCCGTCAGCGCCCAGGCGGTGCGGTTCAGCGCGTCGTGCTTGTCTAGGTAGTTGCGCTCCAGCCTCGGCATGTCGCCGGCTTCCACGATTTCAGATTTATCGCGGAAGTAGTCGAGGATGTCCGACGGGTAGTCGCGCTCCTGCTCGACCTCGGGATCGCCGCCCTCGTGCTTGGCCGAGATGTTGGCCACGTGATCGGCAATCTCTACCAGTTCATCGCGGCGCAGGTACGGCTGGCGGACGATACTTTTCCACGTCTCCGTTATATGATGCTCGAAGCGCACGATGTCCTCGAACCCGAGCTCGCGGCGCACCTCGGCCGTGATCTCCATCGTCTCGTTGTTGACCGAGTTGCTCCAATTGAAGCCGATGAGGGGCGAGCTGCCGTCCTCGCGCGAGAAGAGCTTGGCGCCGATCAGCGTCCACAGCGCGGCATAGGAATTGTCGTTGCCCATGAAGACCGAAATCTTGAATTCGTTGTCGACACCGATTTTGTGCAGGAGGTAGCCGAGCAGCACCGTACCCGGGTTGACGTTGAGCACCTGCTTGATCCCGTAGTTTGTGTAATAGTAGAGGAACTCGTCGAGCCACTTCAGCGCGTAGTCGTTGGGCTGCCCCACGCCGCCGAAGTAGCCGGTGATGGTCTCGGGACCGCCCAGGTGGACGTTGGAGCCGTCGGTGCCCTTGGTGTCCAGCGTCTCCACGTAGCTAGCGCCGATGATGTGCATGGCGGCCGCCACAGCCAGGATGTCGCCGTTGTCGGCCTCCTGCTCCTTCATCTTGCGCACGCGGATAAAGCGCCCCGGCATCAGCTCGCCGTTCTCAATAGCGTGTTTGGCTTGCGGAATGAGCCAGGGGAAGTACTGAAAAGCGCTGATCTCCAGCGTGACGGCCAGGCCGGCGTCCCAATCCATCTCGCCGGCCCGATCGCCCAGCACCTTGCGGCGGTAGTCGGCGACGGAGATGAAGGCACCCTTCTCGCGCTGCTCGATGAGCCACTCCAGGTCGTCGAGATACGGTGACCTCATGTCCGCCAGCCGGCCCATCAGGTTGTCAAGCTCGCGCGCCTCCTCCGCTTTGCGATTGATCTCTTCGACAGTGCCGTACTTTTCCACCACGGCCAGGAAATCGTTGATGACGCGACTGTCGGGATCGAGCAGCAACGCGTTGATCTCGTCCAGTCTCTCCTCTGCGACCTTCAGTCGGTTTCTGACATCATTGTCCATTCTCGTCCTCCGTTGTGCTGAGCAGGGGTGCTGGGGCGTGCGGGAGGGAGCTGGAGGGAAATCGAGTTCGCACTTGGCGTTTGAGCTTTTCACCCTTGCTCCCTGGCTCCCGTGCTCCCCCGCACCTCCGCAGGGCGGTTACCGGTCGAATCAGTCCAAGAGTTCCAGAAGCTCGTCGTAGTCTTCGTCCTGCATGCCGAACCAGTTCTCGGGTTGGGGGAAGGTCTGCTCAGCAACCTCTGCCACGTACTGCTTGAGGCCGTCGAGGATGATCTGGCCGGCATCGGCGTAGACCTTGGCCATCTTCGGCTCGAAGCGCGGGTACAGGCCGAACATGTCGTGGTAGATGAGAATCTGACCGTGAGCGTAGGGCCCAGAACCCAGGCCGATGATGAAGCAGTCCTCCGCCCGCTCGGTGATGATCCGGCAGACGCGATCAGGCACCATCTCCAGCAGGATGGCGTAGACGCCGGCTTCCTCCAGCGCCTTGGCGTCGTCGATGATCTTCTTGGCCTGGAGCGCGCCGCGGCCCTGCCAACTGATCAACGAAAGGAACCGCACTTTCTCGGAAGGCTTCGGACCACGGTGTCCGCGCTTCTTGTGTGGTCGCTCTCCGCTGTCTCAACCAGACCTTCACTGCTGCTACCAGAAACGAATCCAGTTCCTCTTCATTGATGTGCTCTGCCTCTAGTTCCGTTACGACGTCCTTGGGAAGTTTCAGTGTGATTTTTCCACTACTACTTCTCCCCACGTAACCGTTCAGGAGGTATCAGGACTAGCATCCTGAGTAGGTCGAAACGAAGTGGAGACCGTATCGAAGGGTGCGGGTTTGCGACGGTTCTTCGAACAAGCCGCACCCCC
>JAANWY010000255.1 GCA_018263655.1 Anaerolineales bacterium
GTCCTGAGTTCATCGAAGGGGGTGCGGCTTGTTCGAAGAACCGTCGCAAACCCGCACCCTTCGATACGGTCTCCACTTCGTTTCGACCTACTCAGGATGCTAGTCCTGATACCTCCTGAACGGTTACTCAGAAGCTTCTCCTACCGCTTGATTGAGTGCCTCCACAAACTCTCTCACGTCGGCCCGATGGTTGACGGCCGCAGTCCTCAAGGTCTCGAACCGGGCAAACGTGCAGCCGAGACAATACATTCGATACCGAACAAATACAGCAGCAGCATCAGCCCCCTGCGCAAGTGCGTCAGCGATATTAGTATTGGTAGAGAACCTCGGTCTTTGCCCGGCCGGCGATGGGGTCATGGCATAACATCCCTCAATTCAACGGTGTACTCTAATTTTACCAGGGTTGGGCACCTGCGTCCTTGATGTAGATCAAAAAGCAATCAGCCTGACCAATTTTGCCAACCATCGCCGGCCGGGCAAAGACCGTTGCTGCCCCCAAGTGGGTGGTCAAGAGACCGGCTGTCGAGTGGATGACCGAACGCCGGATGACATCAACGTTGACAAGATTTACACCGTCGATATAATATGGCTCAATGTCCTACGCTGGTGAGCTGTCCCTCGGCCCTCTACCGTTCACGGGTGGAAGAGGCCAAGGTTGTCATCGCACCCATGCCGTACTTCTTGGAGGAGATGAAATCATGTTCAACAAGACTTCGATCCGACTGGCCATTCTCGGCATTGTAACTGTGCTGTTGGTCCTGGTATCGTTACATCCTCAGGCGACCCCGCCGGCCTATGCCCAGGAGGGAGAAGGCGCCCAAGAGGGCGAGAGCGAATGCGTGGCCTGTCATTCAGAGGAGACGCCAGGCATCGTTTCTCAGTGGCAAGCCGGCGCGATGGGACAGGCCGGCCTCGATTGCACAACCTGTCACGGCTCCAACCACCAGGATGCCACGGATGTGGCAGAGGTTCAGCTGCCTACACCAGACACCTGCGGCCAGTGTCATCCCGACCAAATTGAGCAATACCGGGACGGTAAACACGCCCTGGCTTGGGCCGCCATGAAGGCCATGCCCATGATAGCCCATCAACCCCTCACAGTGACTGGTCCGGAAGGATTCAAGGGGTGCTCTGGCTGCCACAAGATCGGTGAAAAGTCGGCCGAGGAGATCCAGTCAGATGAGTTCCACTACGGCACGGGGAGCTGCGATTCCTGCCACACACGTCACAGCTTCTCCATCGCCGAGGCACGCGATCCCCGAGCGTGTCAGACCTGTCATATGGGATTCGACCACCCTCAATGGGAGATGTGGTCTACGTCCAAACATGGCACCATCTGGCAAGTCGAGGGGGATACCGGACGCGCGCCCACGTGCCAGACATGCCACATGGCCGACGGCGATCATGGCGTGATGACGGCCTGGGGCTTCCTGGCGCTGCGCGTGCCGGAAAAGGACGAGGATTGGTGGGCTGATCGGGTAGAAATCCTCAAAGCTTTGGGAGTGCTGGACGAGAATGGCGAGGGTACTGAGCGGCTGGAGGCAGTCCAGGTGGCCAAGGTGGCCCGGCTGACCGAGGAGGGCTTTCGGGCCGAGCGCGAGGAGATGGAGGCCATCTGTGCCGATTGCCACGCCGCCGGCTTTGTAGCCGAGCAACTGGCAGCCGGCGACAATATCATCCGCGAGACCGATAAAATAATGGCCGAAAGCATCCGAACCGTCAAGGCGCTCTACGATGAGGGACTGCTTACGGTGCCCGAGGGATGGAAATATGCTCCAGACCTGTTGCAGTTCTACGAGGCTCAGAGCAGCATCGAGCAGGAACTGTGGGTCATGTTCCTGGAGTACCGTAACCGAGCCTTCCAAGGGGCTTTCCATGCCAACCCGGATTACATGCACTGGTATGGCTGGGCGGCCATGAAGGAGGGCTTACAGAGGGTCAAGGACGAAGCAGCCCGGATTAGAGCTGAAGCGGCGGCCGAGGTTGAACAAGAAGCCACGCAGGACAAGATCGCGGCGGCGCAGCAGGAGGCTGCATCAGCCCAACAGCAGATCAGCACCCTGCAAAGCGGTCTCGACCAGGCGACGAGTGATGTGGATAAGCTATCTGCCGAGAACGAAAAGCTACAGAATGAGATCTCCGCCGCTGGGGGAGCGCACCCTATCGCTTGGGGGGCGATTGTGGTTGGCCTGGTCGCTCTGGGGATGGGAGGCATTGCCTTTTTCCGCCAACAGGGATGATGGACACGTTCGCGCGCCGGGCGTCGGCGCAGTACAACGATTTGATCGTCACGATCGGCGTTTGCGATGCACAATTCCCGTAGAGGATGTCGATGATGTCGGGGTGGAATCGGATATATTCATGGGTCAATTTATCACGTTATCACGGTTGGGCGAGTTGTCAACTCAATCGAGGGGAGTCGATCTGCGACTGACGTACGCTGTGTTCGCCAGAAAAAGCAACACTGCGAATACGTTGAACATCCCGCCCCACTGACGGGCCGGCCACCATCCCGCCAGGTCCCCCAAGATGCGCAGGGCCAGCGAGGCATGCAGTAGGCCCAGGTGCGTATAGAAGACTGGGTGAAAGGCAAGGGGCAAACCCAGCACTGCCGGCAGGATGACGGGCGCGTGGCCGAAGATCATGGCGAAGGCGAAGCCGAGAAAGACGGTATGTAATATGGCGTCGTAGTGGGGGCCGGCCATCACCCCGCCGTTCAGCAGCGTGAGGACGCCGCCCAGCGCTAACCATACATAGCCCGAGAGCAGACACACGGCGATGAAGCGGGTCAATCCCGTCTGCCGCACCGTGCGCCGGGCGATATCGTAGCGCAGCAACCAGAGTGCCAGCACGATCATGCCTAGCCCGACCAGGCGCGTTCCAACATCGAAGGCCACTGTCGTGAGGATGTATCCGGCCAGGAGAACGCCGGCAGCGCCTAGAAAGGCGAGGCGCGTGTTCCTCGACAGGCGCGACAGCCGAGCCAGCTCCAGCCGTTCTCCGGCGATGGTCAACACCAGGAAGCCCGCCCACCAGTGCACGACGCTGTAGATGGGCTGGCCGGCAAGCCAGAGCCCGTTACCCACGAGCCAAGCCAGCGCTCCCCACCCCATGGTGATTGTGAAGAGGGCCGGCTGCTGGCGAACGATGACAGCGAAGATGGCGATCAAGATTAGACTGCCGAGGGTGATGAGGACCGGACCGATTGGGGCCAGCGGGCCGGCGATCAGTGCCAGCGCGCCAAGTCCGGTTAGTGCTGGTGCGGCGTACATCCAACGGCGGCGCAGGGCGACAGCGCGCTCCAGGCTGATGAGCGTGCCCAGAAAGCCAGATACCATCAGGGGGCCGTGAGCAATCGTCAGGTTGGCGCTCAAGGCGGGAAGTGCCCAGCCGAGGCGCACGAGGCCGGCCCACATCGCCGCCAGCAGCGCGAGCATCGCCGGGGCCATCAAAGGGAAGTGAATACGTGAGCGAGCTATCATGGCATGAATCTCCTGTGTAGAGACTTACAGCATTTTAAGGTGACGCCTGGTGGCGTCGACCGATAATGGATTACGGCTGACGGCTGAATAGCTTGACAATGTCACACATGTCACATTTTGCTGGTGTGGCTGGTCTCCCGACCTTTGATCGCCGAAGGTCTCCTGCCTGTGCGTCGCACGCAGACAGGCCTGACCGAGGCGAAACGGGCCCTTCGTCAGGCTCAGGACGCCGCTCGGTCGGGAGACCTTCGCCCAACGTGGGGCGGTAATGTGACATTGTCGAACTATTCACTGTTCTCGCTGTCGCTTGCGCTTGAGCCAGGCGGCGCGAGAACTCTGCGGCATGTAGACACGATCCCAAATGTTGTAGACAAAGAGCGCAATGGCTAGAAATTGGAGTGCGCCAGATAGGGTCAGCAGGACTTGGGGAATCGGGCTGTGACGCAAGCCGAGCCACGGCTCAGCGACGATGCGGAGAATTAGGCCGGCATTCAGGATGAGTAGCGCTGCAATGGCACGCTGTTCAGTGTAGCGGGTCTGCTTTGGCCGTGGGAACATCCAATCGCTGACCCCCATGATGAGATGGGTGATGAACCCGACGAACATAATGTGGGCATGGGGTGTGATGAAGACCCGCCACATGGGCCACAGCCCGAATGCCTTGAATGCCAGGAACACGCCCCCCAGGCCGCCACCGATCAAGAACCAGGCGAACCCGGTCTTCAGAAACCAGCGAGGAACACGTGTCAAGGAAGCACCTCCACTTCCGCCAAAAAGAAACCCGCTGTGAATTTATCACAGGAGGCTGTTGGTGTCTTTGATCTAGGTCAAACGCAGTAGGTGACAATCCAGATGTCGCGCGATAGCTCCTTGCAGCGCTATTCCACCTCGAAGAAGGGCATCGAGAGGGCGCCGGCTGTGCTTGTCGTCCTGAGTGCTAAGAGTTATCTTCCTCCAAATCCTCCGCGATGAGAACTAATCCGTGCGGATGGGTGATGGTGATTTCTTCGCGGCCGGCTTCTACGATACCGTCGCGCCGCCACCGGCTGACGGTGCGGCTGACGGTTTCGAGCGTCGTGCCCGTCATCTCGGCCAGATCCTGACGGGTGATCGGCATATCGATGCGGACGCCTTCGTCAACCGGGACGCCAACCTGATCTGCCAGCTTCAGCAGCATACGGGCCAGCCGGCGCTCCACGCGCTCCGCCACCAACTGGCGCACCTGCTCCTGTGTCTCCATCATCCGCGTCCCCATGACGCGGATGATGCTAAATGCAATGTCGGGGTACCGGTGCACGATTTGACGAAAGGTCTCGCCGGAAACGCTCAGCACAGTGACGTCGGTCTGGGCCTGAGCGGTGGCTGGGTACTTCTGGCCAACCAAGGAGGCGATACCACCGAAGGTTTCTCCCGCTCCGAATACCTGCAGGATGACGGCTTGGCCGCCCGCGGAATGCTTGATCAGCTTGACCTCGCCGGTCTGCACGAGGTACAGCCGGTGGGCGATATCTTCTTCGAAGAAGATATAGTCGCCGGCTTGATGCGTGGATTGGATAAAGAACCGGCCGATATCGGCCAGGGTGGAGGCCGGCAACGCCGCGAACATCGGTGCGCGCTTGAGGGTTTCGCTGCGATCCATTCGTTTGTCCCCTTGCATCTTCTTGAGCCAGACGAGTCTATTAGTACCTTATCGATCAGACCCTTGCACAAAAAGCAAGAATTTCGGGTCCGGTAAGCAAACTCAACTGTTCGGCAAGGTCTCCGACCGCAGCCGTTGGGTCTTTGGGCTCGGTCGGAGACCTTCGCCCAACGGAGAATTTTGGTTCTGTCTTGTCCAGGCTAGGGACTTCCAGGGAAATAAACCTCCCAAAAATAGCCCATTTCCCTCAGAAATCTTTGGGCCTTTGGGAGGTTTTAAATTCTGGAATCCCCCTAATCCTTCCAGGCTGAGGCCTCTGTCAGCCGCTCGACCTGCTCCTCTAACAGCGTCACATCTAGCGCGGCGAGGCTGTCCTCCAACTGCTCGACTGAGTTGGCCCCGATGATGGGCGCCGTGATCACCGGTTGAGCCAGCAGCCATGCCAGGGAAACAGCAACGGGTGTGCTCTCATTTTCCTCTGCGACAGAGCGCACCGTGTCGATGATGCGCCACCCTCGCGCGTTGAAGTAGCGTTTTTTGATGCCCTCGGCGCGGTCCGAGTCAGGCAGTGGCTCGTCGCGGCGGTACTTGCCGGTCAAGAAGCCGCCGGCCAGCGGGCTGTAGGGGATCACGCCCAGTCCCTCTTCCTCGCACAGCGGCATCAGCTCGCGCTCGAACTCCTCGCGGTGCGCCAGGTTGTAGTGAGGCTGCAGCGACTCATAGCGCGCCAGCTCATTCACGTCGCTGGCCCACAAGGCCTTTGCTAGGCGCCAGGCCGGATAGTTTGAACACCCGGCGTGCAACACCTTGCCCTGCTGCACCAACTGATCGAACGCTGCCAGCGTCTCTTCGATGGGTGTCGTTTCGTCGAAGGCGTGGGCTTGGTACAGGTCGACGTAGTCGGCCTGGAGCCGGCGCAGGCTATCGTCCACCGCTTCGACAATGTGTTTGCGGCTCAAGCCTTCGCCATTTGGCCCTTCCCACATGGTTCCTCTGACTTTCGTGGCGAGCACGATCTGCCGGCGATTGCCGCGTTCCTTCATCCAGCGCCCGATAATCTCCTCCGACACCCCGCCGGGGTTGTTCTCGGTCCAGCGCGAGTAGACGTCGGCGGTGTCGATGAAATTGCCGCCGGCCTCACAGAAGGCGTCCATCACCTCGAAGGCGGTTTCTTCGTTCGCCGTCCAGCCCCACTGCATGGTTCCCAGACACAGCGGAGAGACTTTGAGTCCAGTTCGCCCCAACTTTCTATAGCTCATACAATGATCCTCCGGTAAGCGTTCAGGGGGCAACCCATGGAGCATCCCTTCGACAGGCCCTTCGACAGGCTCAGGACGCCGCTCAGGACGCCGCCTGAGTAGACCGAGGCGAAGCCGAGGTCGTATCGAAGCGA
>JAANWY010000256.1 GCA_018263655.1 Anaerolineales bacterium
ATGTGAACACATGTATCATACTGCAATTGGTGCACACTCAAGTCGCTCTCCGGGGGCATCCCCCATTTGTTAATGACGCAATCATCATCTAAACTCCCGTCCCAGTATGCGTCACCATCTCGAATCCTTCGACAGGCTCAGGACGTCGCTTCCATGAACTCAGGACGCCGCTCAGGACGTCGCAAGTTCGAGCGTCCGGACGCCGCAACTTGTTGCGGGCTGAGAGCGTCGGCCACCGGCTTCACAAACTTGGGATGCACACAGTCGCCCTGCGTAGGAGCAGCAAGTGAAGATGAGCACTGCGTGTGGTCGGATTTGGCAGTCACGATCAATTGTGGTAAAATAGGGACACTTCGTCGGATGGGGGATCGTCTAAGGGTAGGACGCCGGACTTTGAATCCGTCGGTCCAGGTTCGAATCCTGGTCCCCCAGCCTTTCATCCTCCCTGTGACATCTTGCTAAGGATTGAGGATTAAATAACTTCCCCATTTGTCGTCTGCGAGCGAGACATCAATCTCAGTCCTCCCAATATCCATGCCCTAGATCAGGAGACTACCTTTCCTTCGATGGTGCTCCCGGAGGGGACGACGGCGCCACGAAGGACAATGGCATCCTGGATGGTGGCGTTGGCGCCGATGGTGCAGTCGCGCTCGATGTACACGTCGGGGCCAATCACACAATCGGCCCCAACTGTGGTGCCGTGTTCGATGCGGAGCGGCGTGATGAGCTGCGTGTTTGGGCCGACGGTGTACGGAGTAAGGTGAGGACTCTCGCTGCCATTCAAGAGGTAGTGCTGATTGATGGACAACAAGTCTTGGGCGTTAGTGAGGGTGAGCCGGCTGTCTGCTAGCACACCGCGCACCCTTCCGCCTTGGTCAATCAGCATCTGAATTGCATCCTGAAGTTCATACTCGCCACGCCGCGAGAGGGGGACATCGGAGAGATAGTCCAAGATGTGGGGTTCGAAGATGTATAGGGGGAGGCTTGCCATATCCGACGGCGCTTCGTCCGGCTCTGGCTTCTCGACAATTCGCGTCACCCACCCATCCTCCAGCGCCACAATGCCGGTTCGGCTGATCAAATCAGGCGACACTTGCATTAGGCTGAGCGTCGCCTGTCGCGCCGAGTCGGCTTGATGGCTAGAGACAAGCGCACCGACATGGGTCCTGGGTACCAAGTTATCGCAGGCAGATAGAACGAAGGTGTCCTGGATGTGGGGAACAGTTTTCTGCAACGCATGGGCCATCCCCTTGCGCTCGCGCTGTTCGACAAACGTTACGTGGTCGCGAAGCGGGGATTCGTCGGTGAAGTAGTCGACAATATCTTCGTCGTCAGGGCTCACGACGAGGATGAAGGCCTCGACACCGCTGTCCCACAGCCCCTCCATCACGCGCTCGGCGATGGGCTGGCCCAGGATGGGCAGCATGGCTTTGGATCGCTTCGTAGTGATTGGATGCAACCGAGAACCCTTGCCGGCTGCGAGGATTACGCCTTGCAAGCTCATCGTTTATTCGCTTTTGCCTTGGTCGTGCGCATCTATCCGCTCTTCCACCTCTATTGCCCAGAGTGAATCAACGTCATCGCGGGCAGGAAAGTCGAAACTGGCAAAAAGCTGTTCGATTAGTTCAGCCCGCTCCACGGGTGATAGGTACAGAGCTTGCTTGAGCACTACCCGAGTTTGTTCAGTCATAAGTTCCTCGCATCATGAAGTTCGTCCAGTCAGCGTATCCAATTGCCTGTTAGCCAAAATGATAGCACAGCCGATACCCTTTGCCAATCCATTGTTGGGACAGTCCTACCAGCCGGGTTACCGTGCGCCAACGATTTACTCTAGCAATGGCACGCGCTGGGCGGAGCCGTCGGGTTTGCAGAAATACACGCTGAACTGGTCCTGCATTTCGGGGTGCCGCGCTGGATAATCGCGCTCGATGGTCTCGACGATGACCTCGCGGTGAGCGGGGTCCGACAGGCCGATGCAGCACCCTCGGAAGCCGGCTCCGCTGAACCGAGCGCCGTACACGCCCGGGCAATCGTTCAGGATTTCGTAGAGGGAGATCAGGTGAGGGGAACCACATTCATAGTTGACGATGGAGCTGTGACCCGATTCGGCCATCAGTTGACCAAACGCGGCAAGTTCGCCAGTCTCCCAAGACGTCACTCCCAGGCGGACACGCGCCATCTCAGTGAAGAAATGGCGCGCGCGTTTGCCCAGGGGCTCAGGAAGGCGATCCTCGTAGTCACCGAAGATCTCCGGCGCGACCATCCGCAGTACGGGCGACGGCGGCACCGGCTGGCCGGCCCACTCCAGCAGCATGCCGGCTGCCGTCTGGCACTGGGACACGCGCTGATTGTAGTCAGTGTTCACCAGCGAGCGCGTCAGGCCGGAGAAAGCAACGACGATGTCGAAGTCGTCCTCGTCGAGGGGGGAAGGGATGCGACTGACGTTCACCGATTCGCAGTCCAGGTAGGTGAGATGCCGGCGATCACTGAGCAGAATCACCGATTGATCCAGAATCCCATTGTTCAGCCCGATGTACTCGTTCTCGATGTAGCGATCGAACTCAATGTTCTCCGTCGGTGTGACGACGAGCTCGTTAACGTCTTCCAGCGCCAGGAGGTAGGCCACACCTACCGCCGCCGATGAACTCAGCCCGCCGATGGGCATTTCGCCGAAGATCACCCCGTCGATGCCGTAGTGCAAGGTGAATCGCTGTTGCAGCGATACGACAGCCCCACGCACATAGTTCGCCCAAAGGGGACCGCCCTTCGGCGGCACATCATCGATGTTGAAAGCGACAGGGGGTGCGAAGTTCAAGCTGTGAACGCGCACTTGCCCCTCCTGATTCGGCACATAGGCCAGAAGAATCGGAGTGTCGAGCGTCATGCCTGTCACCAGCCCCAACTGGTGATCGATGTGAGCGCCGAGCGGGCAAATCCGCAGCGGGGCGTGCACGAGGTGAACGTTGGCGCGATCTGCACCGAACACGTGCTGGAGTGTTGCTACCAACTCATAAGATTGTTTCTTGTTCTCTTCCATAATCCCCCTGTCCAATAGCCAGATCCATCTCCAAGATAGTGTATCCTAGTTTTGTCGGATTGTCAAAAGTGCATGGTCGGGGTTTCCCCATAACCTGGATGCCAAGTCGTGTCACCCATGAAACGACAGTTAGACGCAGATAGGCAACGTAGCGTCGCTAATTGGTGGCTCAACGCGATAGACCGAAAAATGGGACCGGTGGGGGCGGCCGCCCCCACCGGTCCCATTTTTCGGGATTTTTAACTGCGAAGGCAATAGCCCGAGCAGTTACGAACGGGGTTACTGAGCCTCGATAGCCACCATCCCCAGGCGTTGGAAGGCGTTGCCGGCTTCACCCTCACCCGAAGCCGTCACGGCGACGGTGTACAAGCCGGCTTCTCCAGGCGTCCACTCGCTCTTGAAGACGCCATCGCCAGCCTGTCCATCGTCGTGGGCGCCGTCGTCGAACAGCGCCACCTCACCGACGATACTGCCGCGCCGGTCGCGAACCTCGGCTGTGACTGCAACCGGCGACAGCGCAACCGGGCCGGCCAATGTCGCGCGGATGGGGGTCGGTTCGCCGGCCCGCACGACGGGGAACGGCGCCTCCACCGCCAGCCGAAGATCGCTCTGTAGAAACGCTGCCACGGCGTAGAATCCTCCGTCGAGCTTGGCGCCGGCGCGCGGCGTCAGGATCACCTGCCAGCGACCAGCCTTGGGCCTCTCGAATTTGAACCCCTGTGTCGCCGTCGGTCCCTCGCCTTCACCGACCGCGGCCGACACGCCGGCCGCCTCCTTCGCGGCGTCTGTCGTGATGCGCTGGCCGGCAGCGTCCATAATCGACATTTCCACGTCCTGGCCCGGCGCGTAGAGCTGGAAGCTCACTGTCTCGGCGTCGTCAACGGTAACGCCGACGGTCGTCGCGCCGTCCCTCGCCAGAGTTCCGCTGTCCATCAAGCTGACCTGCAGATTGCTTTCTTCGGGAGGCGTGCTGGCCGGCGCTGTGGGCAGTGGGATTGGGTAGCCTGCGGGATCGCGGGACAAGGTCTTGAAGACCGTAGTGAACACCGCTGGGGACTTAGTCTGCTCTCCGTGGCGCACCGGCATCGTTTCAGCCGTCACTGGGACAGCGCCGGCGGCGCTGGCAACCGAGACGAAGACGTCTGTGGGCACCAGCGTACACACGAGAGCTGCGTAATCCTGCACGGGATCGCCGGCCAGCACGAAGAACGGGACGCCTCTCGTCTCGCTCGTCTCTGGGTTGAAGAGGCGCTGGATGTAGGCCGGCGTCAGTTGCGCGGTTGCGGGTGGATACAGCCCGAGGGTCGCCGGCGGGATGGCGCAGGGGGTGCCGGCGTTGGGCGTGCCGATCATGTAGAGCTGGTTGACGGCCGGCGCCGTCGACAAGCCCTTGCGTTCGATCAGCGACATGAGATGGCTGACGTAGTAGCGGGAGATGAGGCCCCCCATGCTGTGCGCCACCAGGTCAACGCGCTCCGCCCCGGTGGCTTGTCGCACCGCTTCGACGTAGCGGGCGACGCTCTCAGCGTTCTCGGCGATGGAGTTGGTGGGCGTGCGCGGCTGGTCGAAAACGCCGGTGTCCATCGGCTGAATGCCGAACTGACCATCGCCTACTGCGAAGCCAGGGATGCCCCGCTGAGGCAAAAAGCCCTCGGGATCGGTCCAGCCAGACCAGGTCGCGGCGCTAGACGTAAAGCCGTGCACCAGCACCACCGGCTTGGGTGAAACCGGCACTTCCAGCGTTGTAGATGCATCGTAGCCGATCAGCGACGCATGGACCTTGCGTCGCTGGACGCGGGCGTGGTCTTGCCAGGCCCAGCCGTCGGCGGCGGCGTGAGCAGTACACGCTGCTTCACCACCGGGAGCGACCTCGATCTCGCACTGCGCGATGAGCACGCCGCCGGCGCCCAGTGGCTCCAAGCTGAAGTACACCGGGCCGGCGGCCGGCGTCTGAGTCGAATTGGACGCGTGCGCCGTCAGCGTGATGGCGTTACCGTCGATCACGCTGTCGGCCGGCATGCCGGGTGGTGCTTGAACTTCGACCGTCAGCGCAACTTTACCAGGTTCCGGCGTCGCAGTGGGAGGCTCTGCAGTCGCCGTCGGTGTTTTTGGGACGGCCGTCAGCTGACCAGCCACCAGCGTGGCTTGAGCCGGTGGCTGCAACGGCTGCGCTTGGCTTACCCCGTCGCGGGTCTGCATCAGTGTGGAGATCAGTGGCTCGAGGCTCGCGGGGGTTGGCAACTGGTCAAGCCCGGGCCCGCGGATGATCAGTGCTAAGAGGAGGGCAGCGCCCAACAGCAGGATCGAGAGACACCCGAAGAGCCGGCGCACAGGCCTCACCTCGTTGCCCCCGCCGGATTGTCAGAGTGTGCGTCGATACAGCTCAAACCAAGCATTGCGCCTTCCTTTCATAGCTCAGGTTCGCAGTGCGCACTTCAAGTGCACAGAGAACAAAGCTGGTAAGCGTTCAGCTACCCTTGCGAAGGTTAGGAAGAACCTTAGCAAGAGACCGATTTTCGACTGGCGAGGGGCACCTCAACCCGAAAGCGATTGGCAAACCTTCGCAAGGGCCCCGACTACCTGAACAGTTACCAAAGCTGAATCATCTATTGCGAACAACAAACGCAATGCTTGGGGTGGTTGTTCCCAGGAAACCCCTAATCAGGTAACCGCTGAGACAGCTCCATCTGACCTCGCCGGCATGACGGAGCATGATGGAGTCCCGAGCTTGCTCGGGGGCAGGCGCTACGGGGCGAAGCAAGCTTCGCTACTCCGATGTTCCATTACCCGATTAAATTGCTAAGCTTCATAAGTCGCTACTACGAACGCCGTAACGGGAATTGTTGACGCTTACCTCAGTTCAACAGTCAAGCTGAAGGTCCAGCTCCCTAGCCCTCTTCCAACGCCAGCTCGGCTGGATATCTCACCTCGACCTCGACGTCCTCGTCCCCCAGAGGGACAACGAAAGTGGTTGACACCGGCTCCGGTACGTAGTCGACATCGTCCGGCCAGTACTCGTAAAAGAAGTCCACGATCGCTCTCAAGGCAACGGTGTACCAATCAATCTCTTCCGGACCCGGGCGCTTGACTTCTTCCTGTTTGGTAAAGATAGCTGGGATCGGGTATGCATCGTCGGCGGCAACGTCCCACCCGTAGCGCTCTAGCGCCTCGACATCTCCGAAGGGCATCGTCATGATGTCGTCGAAGGTCAATGAGCGGTACGCCATCATGCCGATGGTGTCCTCAGGCAGCGCGGTTGCCAGGATGTCGTAGTCGGAGATGTCCTCGAAGACAGCCAGGCCGAACTCCATGCCGGCATACCCCATCACTGACGCGAAGCGCCACTGACCGTCCGGCACGGGATATCGCACCGCGATCATATCTTCGTCCAGCATCCACTCCCAGGGCATCACATCGTAGAACTCAGCCGCAGCCTCGAAAAGGTCCCCCACTTGCTCTGGCGTCACCCTCGGATTATCCAACAGACCTGGAATAGGTTCGCGTCCGCCGGCCAGGTAAGTCTCTAGTTCGGCCCACGCTGCGTCTACTTCCGGTGTGGACCCGGCCTTGCATCGAATATCGAAAGCGTTGAGCTCGAACCTCAGTGGCTCAGTCAGTGCCTGATCGTCGACTACGACGACCGCGGGCCGGCGGGGCTCGCCAGCGCCCGAAGTTGGGTGGCTCATGGCCTTCAACAATGCATCCCGAACCTCGGCAACAGAAGGCTTGCGCTGAATCATGTCATTGAATATCACCAGCGAGCGGCCTCTATTGACGACCAGTATCCCGTGGGGTCGATACGGCTCCGTGTCGTCGTCAAAAACCCAGGTCGGCAGCGTTCGAACGGCGACCTCCCACGTTTCATTTACCTGAGGCAGCGCCTGCACCTCCGCGATCTCCGGCACAGGAATATCCGACATCATGCTAGGATAGGGCTGCTCCACTTCGACCCACTCGATGTTGCCGGCTTCATCCTCGACTGGGTCGAAGTGCACGTAGTCAGCTATGGGATGGAACGCGTCAACCAGATCGTTGGGCGTTACGCTCTCGATACCTTCCGACAGTTGGCTACGATCCAACGTGCCCACGACGCTCATTTCGTCCCCCATGGCTGCTTGACCCTCGGGCGTCAGCATCTGACGGAGCGTCGCTTCCAACTCGTCTTGGTGGGCGATTAGGAGGTCACAATTCGTGCAGTAGCGGCAGGTAGCCATCACCGGTGCGACAAAGTCGGGCCCGGATTGAACGATGAGGACACGATTGCGCTTATGCGTCCTCTCGCCGCAGCGAGGACAACGGGGGAATCGCTGTTCGGCGTATGGGTTCAAAAACAGCGTGTAGCGTTCAACTTCCGGCATGTTGTTCATTTCCTATCACCTTTCTTCTGTACTTGTGGGCCTGGCTCACGCCTCGACGACTTGGGGAGGCCCTGGTCCCATCGTGCGTGCGGCTAGCTAGCAATTAGATGTCGCAGCGTCTCGTATTCGATGTTGCCGCCACTAATGATAACGACGGTGGGGCCGGCGTCAACCTCGACACGGTCTGTCAACAGTGCTGCCACACCGACGGCGCCGGCTCCCTCCACCACCTGACCGTGCTCGCGCAACAACCAGCGGATGGCCGCCTCGATCTCCCTTTCCTCGACCAGCACGACTTCGTCCATGTATCGTTCCACCATTTCGAAGGTGATGGAGCCGGCCTCCACGTCGCCGGCCAACCCCTCGGCTAGCGTAGACGCTTGGGGCAGTGAAGCCCCCTCGAGATAGTTGTACATTGCCGGCGTCGCCACCGATTGCACGCCGATGACCTCGATGCTCGGATTGACCGTTTTCAGCGCGAGCCCGACACCCGACACGAGACCGCCACCGCCCACTGGCACCAGCACGCGCACCACCTCGGGTAGGTCGGACAGAATCTCTAAAGCAATGGTCGCCTGGCCGGCCACGACGTGCGGGTCGTTGTAGGCTGATACGAAGGCCTGCCCCATTTTCTTCTCCAAGTGGCGAGCATGGGCTTCGGCTGCGTCGTAGGTGTGGCCAAACAGGAGTGTCTGGGCGCCTAGTTCTCGTGTGTGTTGGACCTTGATAGCCGGCGTGTCCTCGGGCATCACGGTGAGAACACCCACACCGAAAGCTTCGCCGGCTGCCGCAAGGCCCTGTGAGTGATTGCCAGACGACGCAGCGACCACGCCTCGCGCCCGCTGTACCTCGCTCAAAGCGGCCACCGCGTTGGCCGCCCCACGCAGCTTGAACGAGCGCGTTCGCTGCAGATTCTCGAGCTTGAGCCAGACACGGCTGCCCAGGGCTGGCGCCGGCTCCAGCGGTGTGCGCTGGATCAGTCCAGAGAGCCGGCTTTGGGCTTGATAGACGTCACGGAGTGTAAGATTCGCTTCTGACATTATCGCCGCCTTATCCGTTGGATCAACTCTTGCGCGATGGTCTCGTTAGGCGCACTCAACTGTGGGTAATCGACGGCCTCGTAGTCGCGACCGGGGATCAGGGGGAACATCGGCTCGCCTTCAAGCTGTACGGTTACACCGCCAGCCTCGCGGACAAGCAGCCAGCCGGCCGCCATGTCCCACACCTTCGGCGTCACTTCCATGGCGGCCACGGCGATGCCGGCCGCCGCCAGGCAGAAGTCGTAAGCCGCCGAGCCGACGATGCGAGGCTTCAACGGCACCTCAGTTGTGAAGTTTTGGAACGTCCGGGAGCACGCAGCGAAGAGTTGAGTCTCCAAGCATGCCGAATCCGTCCAATCAACCTCCGCGACGGAGATAGGCTCCCCGTTCTCGAAGGCGCCGGCGCTCTTAACGGCATGGTAGCGGGTCCCCGCCGGCGGGACATCGACCAGGCCCATGACCGGCCAGCCCTCGTGTGCCAGCGCGATAGAAACGCCCCAGACAGGGATGCCTTGTGCGAAGTTGGTGGTGCCATCGATAGGGTCAATAATCCAACACCACGGCGCGCCCTCGTAGACCGTATCCAGCTCTTCGGACACAATATCGTGGTCAGGATATCGTTCCCGAATTGCCCCAGCAATCATCCGATCCGCTTCGAGATCGGCCTGGGTGACCAACGAGCCATCGCTCTTTAGCCTAACCTCTCGCACGCCCCCGAAATGCTCTATCAGTCGGTCTCCAACCTCGTCGGCCAGCCGTTGAGCGAAATCGAGAGCTTCAAGCACTTGTGTGTCTTCCGTCATGTAACCCTCACGATTACTTGTTTAGCGTAGCTACCAGAAACCAGGTTTTTCGTTGGCTTAACACCCTCCGGGCCAAGAGCAACGAGTCAGCGCTTGTCAATAACTTGGTCAAACGAGCGAAAAAACCTGGTTTCTATGTGACGCTAAACATGTACCCTCACGATTTGACAAATTCGATGCGTATCATCTCAATATTTCGGGGCTATGTAGGTCGAAATGGTATTTCGACCCGACGATTTACCAAATCGTCGTACATGTCCCCCCATACATTGAGGGGTCT
>JAANWY010000257.1 GCA_018263655.1 Anaerolineales bacterium
AGGGGACATGGTCACGAAGCATTGGGGTGCGACGGGGACGTATGTAGAAACCGGAGAGCCGATAGTAATTGAATCCGCGGTGAGTACCTATCGCCTCGCCGATGGCAAAATCGTGGAGATCACAATGAACTTCAACACTCTGGATTTGATGCAGCAGATGGGCTTGATTCCTTAGCCAGGAGAAGGCGGCGATCAGTTTTGACTATCAAACACGGTAAACCCTACCTCTACTACCGATCTTGATAGTCAAAACTGACGACAACCCCTGTAGCTCAAGGTCAGCGCAATCACACAAGGAGGATAAGAAGATGCCGCTCTATATGACGCAGTTTTCGTACACCTCTGAAGCGTGGGCCAGCCTCCTGAAGAATCCAGAGGACCGGTTTGCGCTCCTAGAAAGGTTGGTGGAAGAGATGGGCGGCCGGCTGATCAGTGCTTACTACTGCTTCGGCGAGTATGACGGGGTTCTCATTTACGAGCATTCTGATAATACGACCGCCATGGCCGGCGTGCTCGCCGCTATTGCGCCAGGCCACGTCAAGGCGACTAAGACAACCGTGTTGTTCGCCATCGAAGACGCGCTAGAAGCGATAGGTGAAGCAAGCGAGTTGACATATCGGGGACCAGAGCAGTAAGTAAGCCCGTGAACTCCACGTTACTATTATTGGGAGTCACATTTGAAACAAGAGCAGGGCTTCGCCGCCTTGCTCTTGTTTCACTTCACTTTCGCTACGCCGCTTCCCACGCCGGCCGAAACTTATAGCCGTACACAATCAGCCCATCTTCGCCGTACTGGCGCAGCCGGCGCGTCACCATCTCCACCGGCATGTCGATCTCCACATCCTCGGGATCGACGTCCGTCAACTGCGCCGTGACCAGCGGGCCTTCGTCGAGCTGGACGAGGGCCACCGTGTACGGCACGTATTCGTCGTAGCCGGCCGGCGGGTTGTACACCGTCGAATACGAATACACGCGCCCGCGACCGCCGAACTGGTGCGCCACCACGTTCTCCGACCGGCACTCGGGACAGATCAGCCGCGACGGGAAGAACGTGTGTCCGCAGTCCTCGCAGTGACTGCCCTCCAGCCGATAACGCGCTTGCTTTAACCGCCAGTGGCGTGGTAAATCCATCGACATTCTCAACGCTCCGCTTCAAGAATATGGGTCACAACCGTCGCGCCGCTGCCGCCGATATTCTGCGTCATCCCCAGGCGGGCGTTGGGAAGCTGGGCACCGCCGGCCTCGCCCCGCAGCTGCATCGATGCCTCGACAATCTGGTACATCCCCGTCGCGCCCACCGGGTGGCCGCGCGCCTTCAGGCCGCCCAGCGTCTGAATCGGGATGCGACCCTGGCGCGAGATTTCGCAGTTCTGAGCCTCGCGCACGGCCTGGCCACGGTCGAAGAAGCCGGACGCCTCCAGTGACAGCGCCGCCATGATGCTGAAGGCGTCGTGCAGCTCAAAGAAGTTGATATCGTTCGGGCCGACGCCGGCTTGATCGTAGGCTTTCGCCACAGATTTCGCAGCCCCGTCCAGGAACAGCGGGTCGCGCCGGTTGTGAATGGCAACCGTGTCCGTTGCCAGTGACGACGCCAGCACGCGCACCGGATGCTGTGTGAACGTGCGCGCTGTGTCCGCGGAGCAGAGCACGACGGCCGCCGCGCCATCGGCGATGGGCGACGAATCCAGCAGCGTGATGGGGTCGGCGATCATGCGCGCTGTCTTCACCCTCGACTCGTCGACCTCGAAGGGGAACATGGCGTTCTCGTTGTGCACCGCGTTGCGGTGGGCGTTGATGGCGAACGGCGCGAAGTCGATGTGCGTCAGATCATATTCGTGCATGTAGCGCCGCATCAGCAGCGCGTTCAGCGCCACGAACGACAGCCCGTGATCGACCTCGTAGTCGGCATCGGCGGCGGTGGCCAGAATCGATGTCGCGTCGCCATTCAACTTCTCGGTCATCTTTTCGACACCGACGACCACGACGACGTCCTTCATGCCGCCGGCCACGGCGAGGTAGCCCTGGCGGAAGGCGGCGCCGCCGGCCCCGCACGCCGCTTCGACCTTGACCGCCTCGACGCCTTGCAGCCCGGCGTAGTCGGCCACCAGCGCGCCCAGATGCTCCTGCCCGGTGAACGCGCCCGAGGCCATGTTGCCGACGTACAGCGCGTCGACGTCATCCGGGCCGGCGCCGGCGTCCTTCATGGCGCCGACGACGGCCCGGGTTGCCAGTTCGCGCAGTGATTTGTCCCAATGCTCGTTGACGGGCGTCTGTCCGATTCCCACAATGCTCACGTTGCGCATAATGATCACCTCAGTTGATGGCGAACTCAAACCGTCGAACTCCCCTCGGGAGTGGTGAAAATCGTAGCCGTGAGTGGAAGGCGGCTGCTCTTTGGCCGCCTGGAACTCGCGGCGGGGTCGGTAGCTCAATACCCCGATTATTTTCTTAATCTTCATCATTCGGTGGGCCGGCGTACGGCTTTCGCCCCAATGCGTTAGTTCATGACGAACTTCTTGCGATAGCGGCCGTATGTCGCGTAGTCGATCGTCGTGTTCCGTTCGACGTACATCTGCGTTGAGCGAGCTCGGGTTCGCCGCTCTTCGATCATGTCGGTCATGACGAACGAGAAGGCGTCGCTGCCGGCGCCGGAACCGAACGTGCAGACGAAGACTTTGTCGCCCGGCTTCGCCTCGTCCAGCACGGCCGTGAGCCCGATGAGGGCTGCGCCGGCGTAGGTGTTTCCGATGCGGTTCGACAGCAGCCCCGTCATGACTTGATCACGGCTGAACCCGAGGGCGCGCGTCGCCTTCAGCGGGAACTTGACGTTCGGTTGGTGAAAGACGACATACTCATAATCAGCCGGCGTCTGCCCCAGCTCGTCGAGCAAGTTCTGCGACGCGTTGAGCACGTGGTGGAAGTAGGCGGGCTTGCCCGTGAAGCGGTGGCCGTGCTGCGGATAGTGCTGGTGCTGCCGGCGGAAGAAATCCGGCGTGTCGGTCACGTACGACGTGGACGCCTCCAGCACGGCCAGGCTCTCCTCGGCCAGCCCGACGATGAGGGCCGCGCCGCCGGCGCCGGCCGTGTACTCCAGCGCATCGCCCGGCCGGCCCTGGGCCGTGTCCATGCCGAGGGCCATGGCATAGCTCAGCATGCCGGAGCCCACCATGCCGAAGGCGGCTTGCAGCGCTTCGCTGCCGGCCTTGCAGGCGAACTCCCAGTCTGCGGCCTGGGTGAAGGGGCCGATGCCCAACGCCTCAGCTACGATGGTCGAGGTGGGTTTCACGGCGTACGGCTTGGATTCGGTGCCGACCCACACCGCGCCGACGTCCGTCGGGGCGATGCCGGCGCGCAGCAGCGCGTTTTGGGCAGCCTCGATGGACATCGTGGCCACATCCTCGTCCGGACCTGGCACAGACTTCGATTCGATGGGCACCCCGTTGTCCTCGATCCCGTCCCAGACCCGCGCGATCTCTGTCGCCGGAATCCGAAACCGAGGCACGTACGCGCCGTACCCGACGAGTCCTACTTCACGTGTTGGTTTCATCTCTACTCAATCACTCCCTCTGGTTCAGTCCTTTCCCCACGGACGGAAAGAACCACGGACATTTCCTTTTTTCTGCTTTTTGTCCGTGTTTCTTTCTGTCCGTGGGGTTGTCTCTTCTCATCTTTACAGTCATTACCACACAACTTGCTGGGTTTGTTACGCATAAGTATACTGGACACTGTCTCCTGGACACTGTCTACTGTTCACTGTTCACTGGATACTGTCTACTGTTCACTATCTCTCGTGCTCTTGCCAGTCGGATATTCTCTTCTGCAACTAATTGCTCAGCGATCCGATCGACTTGCTCACCGGTGGCGCCGGCTGTCACCGCTAATTGGCGGGCGTGGAGCGCCATGTGGCCGGCCTGGATGCCCTCGGTTGCCAGGGCGCGAAGCGCGCCCTGGTTCTGCGCCAGGCCGACGGCGGCCGTGATTTCGGCCAGCTCGCCGGCTGTCTCGACACCCAGGATGTCTAATGCCAGTTGCGCCAATGGGTGAGCTTTGGTTGTGCCGCCAACAATACCTACCGCCAGCGGGAGCTCGATGTTGCCGACCAGGTCGCCGTTTTCAGCCTGTCGCCACTCCGTCAGCGGGCCGTAGTTGCCGGTGCGCGCCGCGTAGGCGTGGGCGCCGGCTTCGGCTGCGCGCCAGTCGTTGCCCGTGGCGATGATGACGGCGTCGATGCCGTTCATGATGCCTTTGTTGTGCGTCGCCGCGCGGAACGGATCGACCTCGGCCATCACCTGCGCTTCGATGATGCGCTGGGCGACGATGTCGCCTGGCAAATCGTCGCGGGCCAGGGCGTCGGCCGGCACCCGACAGCTCGCGCGAGCCAGCCGGCGGTCGGCCAGGTTGGACAAGATACGCAGCAACACGCGCCCGCCCGTCAGCTCCTCGATCAGCGGGGCGACGGCTTCGGCAGCGCTGTTGACCGCGTTGGCGCCCATGGCGTCGCGCACGTCGATGAGTAAGTGCACGATCAGCATGGGGCCGGCGGCTGTCTCCGGGAAGTATCGCAACTCCAGACCTTGGAACCCGCCGCCCAGCGCCGTGATGGTGGGGCTCTGCGCGTTGACGATGGCGGCGATCTCGTCCTGCGCCACCGTGATCGCCTCAGCCGCCGCCGCCAGGTCGTCAACGCCCAGCACCTGGAGTTGCCCGATCATGACCGGCGGATCGCTCTCGGCGCTGAAGCCGCCGGCCTTGCGCGCCAGCTTGGCCGCGTGGCTGCAGGCCGCCACCACCGACGGTTCCTCGGTCACCATCGGCACCAGGACGTCGCGCCCGTTGACCCGAAAGTTTGTCGCGATGCCCAGCGGCAAGCCGTACACCCCGACCACGTTTTCGATCAGGTGATCGGCGTCTGCGGCCGTCAGACCGCAGTCGGTTGTTAAACGTTCGATGTGTTCGTCGGACAGCTTGGCGACGCGTTGGATGGCTTGCCGGCGCTCCGCCAGACTGAGCTTGTAGAACCCCGAAATCCTGGATGACATTTCATTCACAGCAAAAAGACCTACGCACCTGAGCGCGGTAGGTCAGCCACGCCTACAATTATAAGGGGGCTTGTCTCCCAAAAACTATCGAATCCTGATTCACTTCGGTCTTGTCCAACTTTGTGTCACCATTGTAGTCTGAAAACACTGTCAAAAACTATCAATTTCGCTATTTGAACAAATTTCGCCCACTTTTTCTCGTGCAAGATTGCTCTTGCTTGTCGTGATCGATAGTGTTTTTGGGTCTGAAATTGCTTTTCCTCTGATGGCTGCGAATTCCGCCGGCTACTCGTAAAACGGAAAGTGCGTAGCGTTCTCAATCACCTGGAACCCGGCATGGGGAAACGATACGACGCAGGTGCGACTGGCAGCTTCGGACTGCAGGTCGCCGGCTCCGTGGATGACGAGCACGGGGGCGTCCGCGTTCTTCAAAGCATCCCGATAGTCGTGCTGCTGCCCCATGCTGAAGTACATGGCCTGCACCATCCAGCCGCCTGGTTCGCCCTGCCCTGCTACTGGAATCTTGGCCACGGCCGCGTAGTAAGCGCCGAACTCGGCGTTCAGTGCGACGAGATCAGCTTCCGACTTGGAGAATATGTCCTTGAAGTCGACGTAATTCTCCAGCCAGGCCGCGTACTCCGGGGGCCTACAGCGACGCCAGGATTGGCGTCGACGCGTCGGGGCAACGGGCTGCTCTGGAAATGGTTGACCAACCCCTATCTGTGTGCTACAATCGGCTGTGTAGACAATGGGCTCTCGGAAGGGGTCTTTTGAACAACAAAATGATTGACCAACTGGTGCCCGCCGTGCTACAATTGTCAACAGGTTAGCAAGGAGAGTAACCGTTCAGGTAGTGAGGGCCCTTGCGAAGGTTTGCCAATCGCATTCGGGTTGAGGTGCCCCTCGCCAGTCGAAAATTGGTCTCTTGCCAGGGTGCTGCCACGTCTACCTTCAACCCTCGCAAGGGTGGCTGAACGGCTAGCAGGGAGATACAATGACGCCTTTCCGTCCAACCTATTTCAATGTACCACATTGGGCTGAGGTCTCGCTGTACGTCATTACAGCCGTGGTGTTGGTTGTTTTGGCCTACGGTATCTGGCGCCGCATCGCGCTGTGGCGCGAGGGTCAGCCGGCCTCCTTGCCTGACGACGGGCGTGAGCGGCTCCGCCGGCTCTTCGACTACGGTCCGCCTGGTCAGAAACGCATCTTTGAGCAGCTGTACCCTGGCTCGTTCCACGCCGGCATCATGTGGGGCTTCATCATCCTCTTCATCGGTACAGTCTTGGCCACCATTGACTACGATATCGGTGTTCTTCTCTTCGATTTCAAGCTCCTGCGGGGGCCATTCTACTTACTCTACGAGCTTGTGCTCGACCTATTTGGGCTAGCGTTCGTCGTTGCGCTGCTGGCGGCGATGTGGCGCCGGTACGCTCAGCGGCCCGAGCACATCGTCGGCCGTTGGGGCTTTGCACTGTGGTCGCTGCTGTTCATCAATGTGACTGGATTCATCCTTGAAGGCTATCGACTGATGTTGCAGCAGCCGGCCTGGGCCAAGTGGTCGCCCATCGGCTACGCTACCGGACGCTTACTGGCGTCTATGGGGGTGGTTGGCCCCATCGGCGAGACGGCGCATCAGGTGACGTGGGTGGTCCACATGCTGGCGGCGCTGGGGTTTCTGACGGTTCTGCCGTACAACAACATCATCCACATGATCACGTCGTCCATCAACACGTACTTCAGTCCGCTGGAGCGGGAATTGCCGGCCGGCACCGCACTGAAGCCCATCGACATCGAAGAGGCGGAGTTCTTCGGCGTGGGCGAGATCGGCGAGTTCACCTGGAAGCAGCGGTTGGGCTTCGATGCCTGCACGCGCTGCGGCCGGTGCCGCACTGTCTGTCCCGCCAACATGGCCGGCACTGCGCTCGATCCCAAGAACGTGATCGTCAAACTCGGCGAGCACATGAAGCTCTCGATGAACGGCAACGGTAAGAGTGAATTGCCCCCCATGCATGCCGGCACCACCCAAGCTGACGAACTGTGGGCCTGCACGACGTGCATGGCGTGCGTACGCGCTTGTCCGGTGTTCATCGAGATTGTGGACGACATCGTCGATATGCGCCGCTACCTGACGCTGACCGAGGGGGCCGTGCCGGCGACGGCCGGCCAGAGCATGCGCCAGATGATGCAATCGGGCAACCCGTGGGGCTACGCGGCCGCGGATCGGCACAATTGGGCCGAAGGACTGGATGTAGCCCGCATCAAAGAGGGGGAGCACGTCGAGTATCTCTACTGGGTCGGCTGCTCGGGCGCGTACGATAATCGGAATCAGAAGATTTCGCAGGCTGTGGCGAAGGTGTTCGATGCCGCCGGCGTCAGCTATGCCATAATGGAAGAGGAGAAGTGCAACGGCGAGTCGGCGCGCCGGCTGGGCGACGAGTACATGTACCAGATGTTGGTCGAGGAGAATGTGGGCAATTTGAGCCGTTACTCCTTCGACAAGATTGTCACGCATTGCCCCCACTGCTTCAACACCATCAAGAACGAGTACCCGCAGTTTGGCGGAGAGTACGAAGTCGCTCACCATTCTGAAGTGATGGAGACGTTGATCGAAGAAGGTCGAATCGAGCTTGCGGCCGGCGCGGGGCAGACTATCACCTTCCACGACTCCTGCTACCTCGGTCGCTACAACAACATCTTCGATGCGCCGCGCTCGTTGGTCAACGCCCGCAGCGATCTGGAGTTCGTCGAGATGGAGCGGGTTCGGGACAACGGGCTGTGCTGCGGCGGCGGTGGCGGCCACATGTGGATGGAGGTCGATGCTGAACGGCCCGTAAACATGATTCGCTTGGAAGAAGCAAGACAGACTGAATCCGACGTCATTGGTACGACTTGCCCCTTCTGCCTCACGATGATGGATGATGCCGTCAAGACTGAGGGTGTCGAAGAGCAGGTTGTGGTGAAGGACGTCGCGGAGTTAGTTGCGGAAGCACTGGCAGAAGCAATGAATGTAACGGGGAGCTAGGAGGAACGAAAGGGAACTTCGGAGAACTCAACGTTTTTCGCATTGAGGAAAAAGTGACACTTACGCTCGCGACGGATTGTCAAATACGTCGCCCTGCCGGCTGGATCTGGCGATCCAGCCGGAGCGTAGTGCGACTTTTTCCTCAATGCCGTTTTTCGATCTCCTTTGTCCCTTCAAGTCCCACCAGGTTCCCCTGGTAAATGAGGAGATGTAAGCAGAATGCCTATCTTTGAAAACAAGGACAAAGTTGAAGAGTCTCAGGTCTTGGAGACGCTCGGAACGGTTATCGAGCCGGAGCTGCACCGTGACCTGGTGACTCTGGACATGGTGAGTGATGTTCAGGTTGATGGAAGTGAAATTGATTTCAAGATCACGCTGACGACGCCGGCCTGTCCACTGCGCAATCAGATCGAGGACGAGGCGCGCGCGGCTGTGATGGCGATCCCGGGCGTCGAAACGGTCAACGTACACTTCGACGCCAACGTGCCACAGGACAATCGCCTGTTCGATCAGGTCCAGCTCAAGGCCCGGAATGCTGTCGCCGTTGCCAGTGGCAAAGGTGGCGTGGGCAAATCTACCGTTGCTGCCAATCTGGCTGTGTCGATTGCACGGGATGGCGCCAAAGTCGGCCTGTTGGATGCAGACATCTACGGTCCTAACATTCCGTTGATGTTGGGTGTGGCCGGCCAACGCCCGCGCGTGATGAACGAGAAGATCATGCCCGTCGAGGCCTACGGCGTCAAAGTGATGTCCATGGCCTTCCTGGTGGAAGAGGATCAGCCCGTCATCTGGCGCGGCCCCATGCTCCACGGTGCCATCCGGCAGTTCCTAACCGACGTCGACTGGGGCGAACTGGACTATCTCATCGTGGATCTACCGCCAGGGACGGGCGATGCCCAGTTGTCGCTGGCGCAATCGCTGCCGTTGACGGGCGGCGTCGTGGTCACGACGCCGCAAGACGTCGCTCTGGCCGACGTGGTCAAGGGGATCGGGATGTTCAAGCAGTTGAAGGTGCCGGTCCTGGGCGTAATCGAGAACATGAGCTACTTCATCGCACCGGACACCGGCAACCGCTATGAGATTTTCGGCCACGGTGGTGGCGAGAAGGTCTCGGAGCGCATGGGCGTGCCCTTCCTGGGCAAGATTCCCATCGATCCGACGGTGTGCGAAGGCGGCGATACCGGGAAACCCATCGTGGTTGAGGCACCGGACTCGCCGGCCGGCGAGTCCCTGCGCAGCATCGGCCAGAGCCTGGCAGCCAAAATTAGCGTGCTGCACATGACGCGCGAGGGGTTCAGTGCGTCGCCAGACTTGAAGATCATGCAGTAAGACTGCAAGGTATCTGTTCAGGTGGATGGTGAGTGTCTTCTCAATATATGGGGGGGGGGACATGTAGGACGATTTGGTAAATCGTCGGGTCGAAATACTATTTCGACCTACATAACCCCGAAACAT
>JAANWY010000258.1 GCA_018263655.1 Anaerolineales bacterium
CTCGCCCCTCTGCTGGGCGAGGTCTCCCTCCCTCTTCTGCTGGGCGAGGTCTCCCGACCGCAGCCTCTGCTCGGCAAGGTCTCCTGACCGCCGCCCCTCCACGATCAGGAGGCGAAACCCCCGGTGAGAGCAACAGGCTGCTCAACAGTACGCCGAGGGTCAGGAAAGAATGAAACAAGGTGCTCCGGGGAATGACGATCACCAAGACAACAATTGAGAGCAAAATGAAGCTCACGGTCAGCGCGGCTCACGACGTACGTCATCATCAGTAGAACAACCAGGGCCATTGCGATCTGAGAGCCAGGGTCTTGCAGTAGAGCAAGGGGACGGCCTATTGGGCTGACCTCACGATGGCGATCAGGGTGAATATTGGAAGGTTTATTTTTCTGGGAGTTCCTACGCCGGCGCAAACTCAGTGAGCGGGCGCATCTCTTCGGGCTGGAAGCCCAGCACGATGTCGCCTTTGGGAACGCCCGCGTCAACGAGTGCGGTTGCGATACCATCTTCTGTCCAGTCTTCCTCAATCCAGATCTTGTTGTTGCGCAGACGGACGAACACCTGCGCGCTGTGCACACACCGATATTGCGCCCAAGTCACGTTGAGCAGTACGTAATGATCCCGTTCCTCATCGAAGACACACACGGTTTCATGATTCGGCGGTGGTGTCTGATTGGCCCATGTGGCAAACTCGGACAGCAAACACGTAATCAGACGCCGGTATTCAGCTAGTCTATCCATTGCTCCACCTCCTGCGCGGCGACATCTACAACTAGCAACGAGATTTGATAGCGTTGCAGGATAACTTGAAAAGTCGGCTGTTGAAACAAATGGCCATAGACGGTGTGACTGACTGCCAAATAGAGCTTGCGATCAGGCTCCGTCAATTCTAACAGACCGAGGTAAAGCATATACTGTCCCAGCGCAATCTCAAGGTCGTGGAAAGGCGAGCGGCCAACAAAGCTCTTGATTTCAACGGCAATCTTGCGCCCGTTGCATTCGGCTGCGATCGGGTGTTCAGCTGCCAGGTCCACATACAATTTGTCATCCGCGTGTATGATGACATAAGGATCGGCAGTGATTGTCCACCCGTCTTTGATAAGGGCATCTTTTACTGCATCGTGAATTATACTTTTGCCATACCCGCTTTCTACGGTCAGGGGATGGCGCCTGAGGCGGCGCGATCCAGGTGTAGTCGAATTTCTCTCCCACTTTCTCCAATTTTGTGTGGACAAATAGCAGCGGTATGATTCCGAATGCTAAGACAGCTAAGCGGGTGTTCTGATGATGACATTATACACGAAAACGTCTCAGTAATCAATAACTTGTGGCAAAGGAGACATCTGTCTCCGCTAGCCGGCGAACTCCGCCAGCCTATCGGCGGCGGTCAGGAGACCTTGCCGAACGAAGATATGCCCCTCTGCTGGGCGAGGTCTCCTGACCTCCTCTGCTGGGTGAGGTCTCCTGACCTCCTCTGCTGGGCGAGGTCCTCCCAAGCTGCGCAAGCAACCCCGATGCCCATGGCCGGCGGCGGTCAGGAGACCTTGCCGAGCGCGTGTTGGCTGCTGGACGAAACGGTCCCCCTAGCTGCGCGCTTCACGAATCGAATCCACCAGCCGGTGAGCGCGATTGGTGAGCTCGTCGAACCGGCCCTCCGCCAGGAGCTGCTTGTCCACCAGGGCGCTGCCCATGCCCACTGCGACCGCGCCGGCCCGAATGAAGTCGGCGGCGTTCTCCAGGTTTACGCCCCCGGTGGGCATCAGCCGTATCTGGGGCAGCGGGGCGAGCACATCTCGCACATAGCGCGGACCTCCCTGGCGAATCGGGAATACCTTGACGATGTCAGCGCCGGCCTCCCACGCAGTCAGGATCTCCGTCGGCGACAGAGCGCCGGGCGCCACGACCTTGCCGTAGCGTCGCGCGACTGTGATCAAGGCCGGGTTAGAGCAAGGGCTGACGATGAACTCCGCGCCGGCCAGGATAGCGGCTCGCGCCGTCTCGCCGTCCAGCACCGTGCCGGCGCCAACGAGGATTTCAGACCCAAACCGCTGAGTCGCCTCGCGGATGACGTCGAGCGCGCCCGGCACCGTCATCGTCACCTCGAACGTGTCGACGCCGCCGGCTTTCAGCGCCTCCGCCACCTGCATCAGCTGGCTCGGATCGTCGGTGCGAACGATAGCGACCACGCCGGCATCGATCAAGCGTGAGAGGATGTCTGTTCCTTGCGTCATCTTTCATACACCTCGGGATTCACCACATGCTCCGGTCTCTCTCCTCGCAGTACGGCCAACGCGTTCTCAGCCGCCATCTGTCCTACGCGCACCGCTGCTTGCCGGGTGGACGCGCCGATGTGGGGTGTGGCGATGAAGTTGTCGAGGGCCAGGAGCGAGCTGTCACGAGGCGGTTCCTGTGTGAAGACGTCGGAGGCAGCGCCCGAAATCTTGCCCTGAGCCAATCCGTCGTACAATGCCACCTCATCTACCAGACCGCCGCGCGCGGTGTTGATCAGCAACGCAGACGGCTTCATCCTTTCTATCGCCCGCCGATTGATTAGGCGGCGCGTGTTGTCGTTGAGCGGACAATGCAAGCTGACAACATCGCTCTGGGACAGCGTATCTTCAAAGGTGCAGGCTGACGCCGGCAGACTGTCGATCACTTCCTGCGGCGGAGGGAGCGGGTCATAATACACAATCCGCATCCCAAAACCAAGAGCGCGCTGGGCCACCGCCTGGCCAATACTGCCCAGGCCGACCAACCCCAAAAGCCCGCCGGACAACTCCACACCCCGAATGCGCTCCCAGCCGCCTTGTTTCACGATACAATCATGGTGGGCGATATGTCTGGCAAGGGCCAGCATCAAGCCAATCGTCAACTCGGCGACCGATACGCTGTTCGCGCCAGGCGTGTTCGTCACGACGATCCCGCGCCGGCTGGCAGCCTTCAGATCGATGTTGTCTACCCCAACACCAAACCGCGAGAGCACCCTGAGTCGCGCGGCGCGATTGATCACGTCAGGCGTGACTTCATCCACACCCAAGATCACGCCTACCACATCACCCATTAACCCTGCCAGCTCCGCCGGCTCGAGAGGTCGATCGTGGGGGCTCTCAACGATTGAGTAACCCGCATCACTCAGGCTCTGCTGATGCGATCCTTGGACTTTGCGAAACGACCGGGCAGTAACAAGAATCTTGCCTTTCACTGAATACTCCCGCATTACTTGAGTATGGACAATCCACCGTCGATGCTGACGGCCTGGCCCGTACACCAATCGCTGTCTGACGACGCCAAGTACAGGACCGCATTGGCGATATCTTCGGGGCGGCCCACCCGCCCCAGCGGCGCGTCAGCTGCCAATTGATCGCGGCCCTCTCGAGTAGGGACAGCGGCATGCAGCATATCGGTCATCACCGGCCCCGGGCAGACGGCGTTCACACGAATCGAACACGGGGCCAGTTCGACGGCCATGGCCCGCGCCAGCGCAATCACGGCGCCTTTGGAGGCACTGTAGGCAGCGTGGCCCGGCTCACCGACCACGCCGGCCTTCGAGGCAACGTGGACGATGGCGCCGCCCCCGTTATCCTTCAAGTGCCGCACGACTGCCTGGGATGGCAAGGCGGTTCCCAGAACGTTGACGCGGTACATGCGCTCCCACAGTTCCGCCGGCTCCTCCCAGAATGGGGCGCTATCGTGCACGCCGGCGTTGTTGACCAGTATGTTGATGTCACCAAAACGCTCGAGGGTCCGCGCGACCATGCGTTCGACCTGATCGCGCTGGGTGACGTCGGCGCAGATGAAGTCCGCGCGTCCGCCCTCGTCGCGTATCGCGCCGGCAGCCGTCTGCCCCCGTTCTTCGTTCAGGGATACAATCACGACGCTGGCGCCCTCGCGCGCGAGCGCCTCGGCGGTAGCCAGGCCAATGCCTCGGCTGCCTCCGGTAACGATCGCGACCTGACTAGTGAAGCGCTGGGCCATCGGTTGACACCTCCTGTTTATCTCAAATTGCCTACAAAGTCCACGAGGCTTGCATTCGGTGGTGGATCATGTTAGAATCCATCGACTGTTTTGCAGCGTCATCCCGACGCGGCATGATCACAGTGGCGTATTGTCTGCGGTAGCACAAGTTCGTTTCTGCTTTCTTTTCTTGTATCAATAGGGAGAGCACCTATGATTCAACAGGTCACTATCACAACCGATACTCCAGTTGAGCTCAAGCCCCTGATCGAATCGGCCATTCAATCCGAATTGCGCATGCTAGAACTGGGGTTGGAACGTACTCACCAGCGTCTGCAGATCTTCGAGGAGCGGTACAGCCTGACCTCCGAAGAATTTGAGCGCCGCTTTGAGGCTGGAGAGATTGACGAGAGCTTGGATTATATTGAATGGGCCGGAGAGATCAAGACCCATCGTCTTCTCGAAGCATATCGGCAAACTCTGCAAGAGGTCCAGCTCAATTGATCGAAGACTACTTCCGACAAATAGATGCTCTTATCGCTGGAGCCAGCTTTGTACATTCTTCCAGCATTACGTATGATAAGCGTAGTACATATGTTGGCTTCATTCGAGGTGAAGTCTACTTTCTGGACAGATCCCGCCTGCACTTTCGAGAGTTCGTGAATCTTGAGTGTGGTACAGAGCGTTATATGTACGCCTATCACTACGAGCTTTCAGACGGGACTCTGGTCTTTCGCTATGACAATACGCCTCATTTCCCTGACCTGCCTACTTCCCCTCACCACAAGCACGAAGGCAGTGAATCAAATGTGGTCTCGGCGCCCCCGCCTGATCTACAAGCCATTTTGGCTGAGATTCAGGGATTGATTACCGCCGTCGACCAGTGATCATCATTGACTAATTGCTAGCCACAGCAGCCAACCGATCAAACACCGGCTCCACCACATCGAACAGGTTGACGTACTCTTCCACCAGCGGTTGATACGCCGCATGGTTGTCCATGTCGGGCACGACCCGGCTTGTCGTCTGAACGAAGCGCTGGGCAGTGCCGGCAAGATCGTCAAAGACCCCTACCGCATAGCCGGCCAAAATAGCCGACCCAAGCACCGCGAACTCCTCGCGATTCAGATTCACGTAGGGCACGCCGAGGATGTCGGCCTTGATCTGGTTCCAGAACTTACTGCGCGCCCCGCCCCCGATGACGCGCGTCTCCTGGACGTCCAGATCGGGCAGCAGGCCACGCACGATGCCCAGATAGTAGGCGTACTCGTAGCCCACACCCTCGAGCATCGCGCGGTAGAGGTGGGCCTTGGTGTGGGACCAGTTCAAGCCGATGTACACGCCGCGCGTGTTGGCATCGCTGGGGCACACCCGGCCTCCCAGGTGGGGCAGGAACAACAACTTCTCGGAGCCAGGGGGCGCTTCGGCCGCCATCCGATCGAGTACCTGGTAGACGTTCTCGCCGGCGGCTTCGGACTCAGCCTTCTCTTGAGCCGCCAGCTCGTCGCGGAACCAGCGCAGATTGAGGCCACCGCCGTTGATGTAGGCCAACGCATAGTACAGATCGGGAACCGCCAGGGGCGCCGTGAACAATGTGCTGTTTTCCTGGTCTGTGACGAAACGATCCAGGCACACGGCGAAGACCGAAGCAGTGCCGGCGACGTCGAAGACCAACCCCGGGCTGACCATCGCCGCCCCGAGCATGCCGGCAGCCTGGTCACCGCAGCCGGCGGCGATGGGCGTGCCAGCCTGAAGCCCGGACTCAGCCGCCGCCTCTTCCGTGACGTAGCCGATCACCTCCCAGGGATCAACAATCCTCGGCAGCTTGTCCTCAGGCACGTCAAACTGATCCAGCAACTCGTCAGACCACTCGCCGGCTTGCGTGTCGCTGAAGCACGAGAAGTGGAGATACGTCCGATCCATGAAGCCCTCGTCACCCTTCAGCCCCGCCATGCGGCCGGCGACGTACCCACCTGGCTGGACAAACTTAGCGATTCGCTGGAAAACATCGGGGCGCTCGTGCATCCACCACAGGATCTTGGCGCCGTGAGAGATCGTTGGCGGACCGCCGGACAGCGCGATGATGCGCTGTTCGTGCTCCTTCAGGCGGGTGATGTAGTCACGGCAACGGGCATCGAGCCACGAGTCATACCCCGTCGGCGAGTCCCAGTCAGCATCAACGCTGCCAATGCCGGCCATCTGCCCATCGAAGGCGATGCCGGCCACCCGGCTCGGGTCGATGCCGCTCTTTTCGATGCAGGTCCGAATCGTGCGCATAGCGGACCCGTAGATCTCGCCCGGATCCTGTTCGACCCAGCCCGGCTTCGGGTAGTGGAGCTTGGACTCTTCGTAAGCCTCGGCCACCAAGTTGCCTGCGGAATCGAAGACCCCCGTCTTGGTACCCATGGTTCCGAGGTCAACGCCGACAAGGTAAGTGTCAGCCATCGGTCTGCCTCCTGTTTCGCATTGACTCAGCCTTGGGGTTATCCACGAGCGTCGGTTCACCATCGCGGGCCACCAGGAGCTTGGCGAACCCGGTCTCCTCGATAGTGCCGTAGTCGTGGCCGGCGTCCCCCGGCCAGGCAGCGAAAAAGATGAAGGGTTCGTCGCCAGTGTTGACGGTGCGATGGGCCCAATGCGGGGGGACGTAGGCCGCTGTGCCGGACCGCATTGGAACACTGCGCACCGTGCCGTCATCCGCCTGGAGCAGCAAGTAACCTTCGCCGGCCAATCCCAGGTACACCTCGGCCCGATCGCGCTGCGCGTGGAAGTGCCCCTTGGTCATATGAAGCTCTTCACCCACGCGCCCTGGATAGAGGATGGTGGTGCAATAGAGTACCTGGCCTTCCCCCTCCGGCAAGTCCGCGGCGTACACCTCGTAGATCAGGCGATCCCCCTGGCTGAGGATTCGGTCTACGGCGTCGGCGTCGGCGTACATGCCCGACATGTCGCTCAAATGCCGCTGGATTACGTCCCCAACCGGCTCGATCACACCCCGGCTAAAATCAACCTCCGACGCGAACGGCTCCATCAAATCCATCAATGCTTCCCCTCTGATAGCGATAGTGATACAACAGTAATCGTTCAGGGGTATCACGACTAGCACCCCTCGATACGCGCTCAACGCTGTTTCGCGCTACTCGGGATGCTCCACAGGTCACCCGCTGAACGCTTACATGCAACACACACTACCGCTATCACTGTTCACTGTTTACTGTCCACTACAAATCCACCCGGACATGCTTCAACTGCAGGTACTGCTCGGTGGCGTAGTGCGAGTTCTCCACCCCCAGGCCGCTCTCCTTCCAGCCGCTGTAGGGGTATGGGAAATCACCACCCGAAACGTTGTTCACCCCCACCGTCCCGCACTCGAGCTCTTCGCTTACCCGATACATCGTTTGCAAGTCATTGGTGTAGATGTAGGCCACCAGGCCGTAGGGGCTGTCATTGGCGTAAGCGATGGCCTCATCAATCGTGTCGAACCCCATAATGGGCGCGATGGGGCCGAACGTCTCCTCCTGCATCACCAGCATGTCGTGGCTGACGTTCGCGAGGACCGTTGGCTCGAAGAAGTTACCCTGGGCGAACGCCTCACCCTCGGGCGCCCTGCCGCCGGCAAGCACCTTCGCCCCCTTGGCTACGGCATCTTCGATGTGCTCCCTGGTCTTTGCAATCCCGCCGGCTGTGCACATCGACGCCAGATCCGGGTTGTCCAATCCGCGGCCGATGCTGAGCGCTTCGGTGGCCGCGACCAACTCCTCGACGAAGCGGTCCAGAACGGCATTGTGCACGTAGATCCGGTTCACAGCATTGCAGATCTGACCCATGTTGCGGAAAGAGCGATACGCCGCGTCTTTGGCGGCCTGACCAACATCGGCATCCTCAAACACGATCAGCGGCGTGTGACCTCCCAGCTCCAGCGAAACGCGCTTGAGCCCGAAGGCAGCCAGCTCCATGATCTGCTTGCCCGTCTCGGTCTGGCCGGTGAGAGCCACCTTGGCCGTCAGCGGGTGTTGGACGAGCTCTGGCCCCAGCACACTGCCGCGCCCGGTGACGATGTTGACAACGCCTGGCGGTGCGCCGGCCTCGGCCAGCAACTGCGTGAAACGACTCACAGCCAAAGGCGTCTCGGTCGGGGGTTTGGCGACCACGGTGTTGCCCGTAATGAGTGCCGGCCCCAGTTTCCAGGCCATGAGCAGGATGGGGTAGTTCCAGGGGCTGATGGCCACAACCACACCGAGCGGCTGCTTGATGACGTAGCTGCGGCGGTTGGGCTTGCTGGTAGGCATAGTCTCGCCCTGGATGCGCCAGGCTTCCTCGGCGAAGAACGCCAAGGCATCGGCTGAAGCCTTGACCTCGCCAACCGCTTCGCCCAAGGGTTTGCCCTGCTCCAACGTCAGCAGCCGGCCCAACTCATCGGCCTGCTCATAAGCCAGCCGAACAGCTTTCCTGAGCACCTCCGCACGCGCCGGCGGGGGCGTCTTGGCCCACGCCTTGAACGCAGCGTGGGCAGCCTCGACGGCGCGCGCCACGTCCTCGGCGCTGGCGCTGGCCGCCGTGCCCACCGCCTCGCCAGTCGCAGGATTAGTCACATCGAACGTCTCACCTGAGGTTGACGGAATCCACTCGCCGTTGATGAACAGTTCAAGCTCATGTGTCATGATGGTGTCTCCTAATTGAAGTAGGTTTGGTCGGTCAAACGCCCAGGGGTAGCTCAACCGGCTGCCCGGTGCGGATAGACTCATTGGCAGCCACGACCACCTCGACTGCACAGCGGCCATCGTGGCCGTGCACTGCCGGCCGCTTACCCTCACGGACGCAAGCGATGAAGTGCGTCGCCTCATCCACGTAGGCTTGCCTGAAACGATCACGCCAAGACAAGAAGTTACGCTCGACCATGCCCGGCTCGCGGGTGACCCGCGTGATGGCCGACTCCCGCAGCTCACCGATGAGCAAGACGCCATCGGTTCCGACCACTTCGGCCCGCGCATCGTAGCCGTAGTCGACGGGGCAGACGCCATCCAACATGGCGAAACTGCCGTTGTCCAAATTCAGGGTGACCACGGCCGTATCGTAGAAGTCCGGATACTGCTCCTTCAGCTGCGGCGCCTTGCGAGTTGCGGCCTGAGCATAGACTTTCGCGTACTCAGCGCCGGCAAGCCAGCGAATCGAATCGAAATCGTGGCTGTTCACTTCCGCCAGCATGCCATTGCTGGTGCTGGGGTCGCACGCCCACGGCGGTGGTAGGCCAGGCCCCCGGCCCACGGACCGGATGACGATGGGCTCGCCGATGGCCCCGTCGCCGATGAGGCGCTTGGCCTCGACGAACGGTGGGTCGAAGCGCCGCATGAAGGCAATCTGCAGGATGACGCCGGCCTCGTCAGCGGCCTCGATCATGCGGTCGCATTCGGCGAGGGTGATGGCCATGGGCTTCTCGCACAGCACGTGCTTGCCGGCCCGCGCCGCCGCCACGGCCAACTCGGCGTGAGTGAACGTCGGCGTCGTGATCACCACCGCGTCGAACTCAGCGATGTCCAGCGCCTGCTCCAGATCAGCGTAGTATGCATCCCCCAAGTCTAGCTCGGCAGCAGCCTCCCGTGCGCGATCCGCGTCTACATCAACGATGGCGGCGAGCTCGGCGTATGGCACGCGCCAGCGGAAGTTCTTGGCGTGCACCATGCCGGCGCGCCCGCTGCCAACGACACACACCTTGATCCCATCTTCCACGTTCTCACGCTCCCTTGTCGGCCTCATCCGTCTACAGACCTACCCGGTCGGCGCCGGCTCGCAGGTACTTGAGACCCTCGCCGGCCAGTACATCGGAACCTTGGTTGGGCGGACGCCATAATTTAGTGGCGGCTCTCAAATCTGGACTAATGGCGGCGAACGACTCCAGCACCAGTGCTCCGGTGTACTTCGCGTCTGCCAGCCCCCGGAATACCTCGTCCCAATTCACGGTGCCGCTGCCCAACAGGCCACGGTGACTCTCGCTCATGTGAATATAGCCTAGCACATCGGCGCACTCGACCAGCGGCTTGTAGAACCCCTCCTCCTCGATGTTCATGTGATAGGTATCGGCGTGCAGCTCCAAGTTGTCCGCGCCGATGGCTTTGATCGCAGCGCGCCCATCCGCCAGCGCGTTGTACATGTAGGACTCGTAGCGGTTGACGACTTCGAAGCCGAGCGTGATGCCACGCTTCTCCGCCTCTTCGGCTACCTCACCCAGGGTATCGATCACGGTCTGACGCTCGGCATCCGTGGGCGGCTCGCCCGTAAACGTACCCAGAGAGAACGCAACGCAGCCGCAAAGGTAAGTGCCGCCCACCGCTGCGAGCTTGTCCAGGGCAGTGATCAAGAATTCCTTAGCTCTCTGCGGCTGCTCCGGCATGTGTGCATCCTCGGGCAATACCAGCGAGGCGGTCGCCTCTATGCCGGCGTCAGCCAGAGGTTTCTTGTGGGCGGCCGCGTCGAAGTCTCGTGGTCTGAGGAGCGGGATCTCGAGAAAATCGAATCCGTGCTCGCCGGCGGCGGCAATGGCTTGATTGCCTTTCTCTATAGTCCACTCGTCGATCCAGAGAAACGCATGAGCTCCATACTTGGGCATGTTTCTCCTCTCAGTCGATTTCGTTGGATGGCTGTTGGTGAACGTAGTAATCAATTCTCCAGTGTAGACCTTACTAATCATATACCCCTTGTACCTTACAAAACCCATACCCCTTAGCGGGACACGGGTTGGCCCACAAGGGTGAAGC
>JAANWY010000259.1 GCA_018263655.1 Anaerolineales bacterium
GTATCACGACTAGCATCCCGAGTAGCGCGAAACGACGTCCTGAGCCTGACGAAGGGCAACGTTGAGCGCGTATCGAGGGGTGCGGGTTTGCGACGGTTCTTCGCACAAGCCGCACCCCTCGATACGACCTCGGCTTTGCCTCGGTCTACTCAGGCGGCGTCCTGAGCGGCGTCCTGAGCCTGTCGAAGGGCCTGTCGAAGGGATGCTCCATGGGTTACCCCCTGAACGCTTACCATTTGAGTTCACTTACCTGACCCAAAAATCTTGCTTCTTGTGCAAGGATCTGATTGACAAAGGTACTAACAACAATACAGAGGTTCCCAATTGGGAACCTCTGTTGTCACAACAGTATATTCTACTGACCGAACGCTCGCTACCCTCCACCCTCCTGCACCAACAGGTACTCCACCAGCGCATCAAGCTCCTCCTCCGACAAGACATCGCCGAAGTTAGCCGGCATCACCCCCGGCGCACACGCCCCCGTCGGGCACTCTTCCACAGTGTACGCGTTCGGCTCGACAATCGACTGCCGAACGTAAGCCTCCGCATCGGCGACGCCGGCCTCGCCTGCGCGCCCCCCTGCCACGGCGCCCATGTTCGTCAGCGCGGGGCCCACCACGCCTTGTGCAACGCCCTCGATGGTGTGACACGCTCCACAGCCTTGGTTCACGAAGACCTCCTCCCCCAACGCCAGCAGCCCCGGAGAGGGCGCCTCCGGCGCCTCCGGTTCCGCCGGCTCCCCAGCAGCAGGCGCCTCCGTCGGAGCGGGCACAGCCTGTGAAGCTTGCTCTCCGCCTGGCGATGGCCCGGACGCTGGGTTAGCCCGCACGACCATGATGACCAATAAGCCGGCCACCAGCACGAGGCCGCCCACGACCGTTGCAATGTTCATCGCATATCGAATAAGGTCCAACAGGATTCCGTCAGGTTGCTCGTTTGCGTTCAAAGTATTGTCCTCCACGATGCGTCTTATGATGACCAACGTAAAACGTAAGGCGTAAGGCGTAAAACGCAATGATCAAGCTTACGCAATACGTTTTACGTTTCACGCACACGCTCCCACTCCGGCACCCCCCCATCTTCGCGGTCGCGCATGGCCTGGCGCAGCTCGAAGAGCTGATCGCGCAGCAGAGCCGCCTTCTCGAACTCCAATTCGGCGGCGGCGGCCTTCATCTGCTTCTCAATGTCGCGAATCAGGCGCGACAACTCATCCTTGGGCACGTCGGCTGCCACTTCGTACTCGGCCTCTTCCTCGGCCACCTTGCGCACCCGATCCGTCAGGTCCTTCACCTCTTTGACGATGGATCGCGGCTCGATACCGTGCTCCTCGTTGTGCGCAACCTGCTTGCGGCGCCGGCGCTCCGTCTCGTCGATGGCGCGCTGCATCGAGTCTGTGACGTTGTCGGCGTACATGATGACGGTGCCATTGATGTGGCGCGCCGCCCGCCCCATCGTCTGAATCAGCGCCCGTTCACTGCGCAGGAACCCCTCTTTATCGGCGTCCAAGATGGCCACCAGGGAGACCTCCGGCAGATCGAGCCCCTCGCGCAGCAGGTTGATGCCGACCACGACGTCGTACACCCCGAAGCGCAGATCGCGCAGAATCTCGACCCGCTCCAGCGTGTGGATCTCCGAGTGCAGATAGTGGACCTTGACGGCGTGCTCGGCGATGAAATCGGCCAGGTCCTCGGCCATGCGCTTGGTCAAAGTCGTGACCAGCACCCGCTCGCCGCGTTCGACACGCTCGTTGATCTGGCCCAAAAGATCGTCGATCTGGCCGTGCGTCGGCTTCACGACCACTTCTGGATCCACCAGACCGGTGGGGCGGATGATCTGCTCCGCCACCTGCGCTGAATGCTCCAGTTCGTACGGCCCAGGCGTCGCCGAGGTGTAGATGACCTGATGAATGTGGTGCTCGAATTCCTCGAACCGCAGCGGCCGGTTGTCCAGCGCCGAGGGCAGCCGGAAGCCATGCTCGACCAACATCTCTTTGCGTGACCGATCGCCGCGATACATGCCGCGCACTTGGGGGATGGTCATGTGCGACTCATCGACGATCATCAGCAAATCGTCGGGGAAGTAGTCCAGCAGCGTCCACGGCGGGTCGCCAGGCTGCCGGCGCGCCAGGTGTCGCGAATAGTTCTCGACGCCGGCGCAGTAACCGATCTCGCGCAGCATCTCCAGATCGTAGCGCGTGCGCTGCTCCAACCGCTGGGCCTCCAACAGCTTGTCCTTTTCGCGCAGCTCAGCTAACTGCTCTTCGAGCTCCGCCTCAATATCGTCGAGGGCCAGGAGTAGCTTCTCGGCCGGCGTGATGAAGTGCTTGGCGGGGTAGACGTCCACCGCGGTGTGCTGCAACAGGATCTCGCCAGTCAGTGGATCGATCTCCGTGATGCGGTCGACCTCGTCGCCCCAGAATTCGATGCGGTAGGCGGTCTCCGCGTAGGCCGGCATCAACTCCACCGTATCGCCCCGCACCCGAAAGGCGCCACGCTTCAGCTCGTAGTCGTTGCGGTCGTAGTGTATCTCCACCAGATGCCGCAGCAGCTTGTCACGGTTGCGCATCTCGCCGCGGCGCACATTCACCACCACCTGGCCGTAGTCCTCGGGCGAACCGAGGCCGTAGATGCAGGACACAGACGCCACGATGATCACATCGCGCCGGCTGAACAGCGCACTCGTCGCCGCCAGCCGCAGCCGATCGATCTCATCGTTGATCGAGGCATCCTTCTCGATGTACAGATCGTGCCGCGGAACGTAGGCCTCGGGCTGATAGTAGTCGTAGTAGCTGACGAAGTACTCGACGGCGTTGCGCGGGAAGAACTCGCGAAACTCGGAGTAGAGCTGCGCGGCCAGCGTCTTGTTGTGCGCGATGACGAGCGCGGGGCGCTGTACCTCTTCGATGACCTTGGCCATGACGTAGGTCTTGCCCGACCCCGTCACGCCCAAAAGCGTCTGATGCTGGAATTCCTCCTCGAGTCCGTGCACCAATTGGTCAATGGCTTCCGGCTGATCACCCGTCGGCTGAAAGTCTGAAATCAGTTGGAATTCAGGCACGCTACCCTCCGCCTTCAGTAACCAGTGTACAGTAAATCAGAAGTAAGCGTTCAGCTACCCTTGCGAAGGTTAGGAGCAGCTTTGGCAGCGCCCAAGCAAGAGACCGATTTTCGACTGGCGAGGAGCACCTCGACCCGAATGCGAGTGGCAAACCTTCGCAAGGGTCCCCACCACCTGAACGGTTACAATCAGAACACTCGTTCGCACTCAATTATACAACTATGAGGTTCGACAGGCAAAGAGAGACCTCGCCGGCAGACGATCTCAGATAGGAGACCCTTCTGAACCTTGACGTTAGCTACCCTTGCGAGGTTACGGTGCCGTCGTTGTGAGCAAAGTTCCCGCCGGTATGGTAAAAGTCGCCGCCAACGCGCATCAACCCGGAGGGAGCGGCGAAGGTTCCGCCTAACTGCTTTCACTCGCCGTTCACCGTCATGTCGTAGTTCCCCGCGTTGATGGCGCCATCACAATCGGCGTCGTAAGCGTTCAGGGGGCAACCCATGGAGCCTCCCTTCGACAAGCTCAGGACGTCGCTTCGATACGGTCTCCACTTCGTTTCGACCTACTCAGGATGCTAGTCCTGATACCTCCTGAACGGTTACTCGGCGTCAACGAACACGCCGGCGACGGTATGACGGTATCAATGAAGCCGCCTTCCGGTTGTTGCTCCGTGCGCTGGTGTTGAGCGGTGAGCGGAACGCGGCTCTGCAGCGTTTCAGGGAGTTTCGCGAGGCGCTGGCTGAGCGCGAGCTATCGCAGCTCGTGTGGGCATTACAGGGTATCACCCATCCCGCCGGCTACCGCACGGCGCCGTCGGCCGGCGCGCTGTACCCGCTGGAGGTCTACGTGGCCACGATCGACGGGTTGTACCACTACGAGCCCCAAGGGCATCAGTTGAGCCGGCATTCCGACGCTGACGTGCGCCCCAACATCTACCAAGCAGCGCTGCAGCAGGATGCAATCACTGAGGCGCCGGCCGTATTTGTGATCGCCGCTGTTTACGAGCGCACAGCGCGCAAGTATGGCGCGGAAAGGAGCCCGAGGTACGTGCACCTGGAGGCTGGCCACGCCGCCCAGAACCTGTTGCTGCAAGCCGTCGCTCTGGATTTAGGTGCAGTGCCCATCGGTGCGTTCTACGATTCGCAGATCCAGGAAGTGCTGTCGCTGCCGGCCGACCACCAGCCGCTGTACCTGATCCCCGTTGGACACCCGCGCTAGCCTCGGTAAATCGCAAAGCCCGTTCGTAGTGAGCGCGGATGCGCGCATCCGTCCGGAACGCAGTGGAGTGCCGTCGTGGTACCACAGGACGCCGGGACGCCACTCCGGCTTCGTCTCCGTGGCTGACTACGAACCTGGATTGCGATTCACCGAGCCTGCGATTTCGTTTTGATCAATTGGAGAAGCTGTGGGGACAATCGCCTCTTGGTTATTCTCCGGGTTGAATTACCCGAGATTTTCAGCTTCAATTCAGCAATTCCCGCTCTAGCGCTATTGTTATGCAAAATGAGTTCGTAGTAGCGACTCTAGGGACTTCCAGGGAAATAAACCTCCCAAAAACGGCCTATTTCCCCCGGAAATCTTTAGGTTTTTGGGAGGTTTTAAATTCTGGAATCCCCTTAGTCGCTCGTTCTCGAACAAGTTCGAGCGTCCGGACGCCGCAACTTGTTGCAGGCTGAGAGCGTCGGCCGCTGGCTTTACAAACTTGGGACGCACACCGGAATGCGACAGTAGTTGACTACAAACAGTAGTTGACTACAAACAGTAGTTGACTACAGTGGTGATCTCATGTATCGTTGTGATTACTCAGGCACTTCGCGCCTACATAAGAAGAGGCCTCAACCGTGAGACAGATGAATCCGAAAACGATACGAACACTTGAATTTGATAAGATCCGCCACCGACTAGCGGACCACACCACGTTCTCAGCCAGCCACCGGCTGGCCCTCCAACTGGAACCGAGCACCGACTTCAATGAGGTCGCCAGGCGCGTGGCCGAGACCACCGAAGCGCGGGCTCTACTGGATCGGCACGCCGGCCACATCCCCCTGGGCGGCGCCCACGACGTCCGCACAGAGGTCGACGACGCCGAACTACACAAAATCCTGCTCCCGCAACAGCTCTTAGACATCCGAGACACGCTCAGGCGAGCGCGCACGCTCAAGCGGACGATCCTCAAGACCGAAATCGAGATTCCACACCTGACCGAGATTGCACAGCGCATCGAAGAATCTCGCGCGCTCGTCGACGCCATCAACAGCGCGCTTAGCGATGACGGTGAAGTCAAAGACACAGCCAGCGAAGCACTGTCCCGCATCCGCCGCGACCTGCGAATCGTCCACGACCGCTTGATGGACCGGCTCCAAGGCATGGTCAACAGTCAACGCAATGCGCCGTACTTACAGGAGCCACTGGTCACGCAGCGACAGGGGCGCTATGTCATCCCCCTCAAGATGGAGTTCAAGGGGCGAATTCCGGGGATCGTGCACGACACGTCAGCCAGCGGAGCCACGTTATTCATCGAGCCGCTGTCAGCAGTCGATCTGGGCAATGACTGGCGGGAATTGCAGATCGAAGAGGAACGCGAGGTCGAGCGCATCCTGCGCGAGCTGTCACGCTTCGTTGCAGAGCAAGCCGACCCGATCCGTTGGACGGTCGAAGCTTTAGCCGACATCGACCTGGTGTTCGCGAAAGCGCAGTACGCGTACACGCTGGATGCAACGCCGCCCGATCTATTCCGCGTGGACCCAACGGCGAGCCCGAAACGCTACTCGCCCACAGAACACAATCCGTATCCGCGCATCCAAAGCCCCTTCATCGACTTCAAGAAGGCACGCCACCCTCTCCTGGACCCCGAAACGGTGGTACCAGTGGGCGTGCACGTGGGCGATGAGTTCAAGGTACTAATCATCACCGGCCCCAATACCGGCGGTAAGACCGTGACACTGAAGACGACGGGGCTGCTGGCCATGATGGCGCAAGCCGGCCTCCACATTCCTGTGGCCGATGGCTCCGCTCTGACACCCTTCGCGAGCATCTACGCCGACATCGGCGACGAACAATCCATCGAGCAGAGCCTCTCGACGTTCTCGTCGCACATGACGAACATTATCGACATCCTGGAGAATGCCGGCGACCGCTCGCTGGTCCTGCTGGATGAGATCGGCGCCGGCACTGATCCTATCGAGGGCTCCGCGCTGGCTCGCGCGCTCCTGCACCATCTGCTGAGCCGGCAGATCACGGCTCTCGTGGCCACGCACTACTCCGAACTTAAAATCTTCGCCTACAATACTGACAACGTGCGCAATGCGTCTGTTGAATTCGACGTCGAGACGCTCTCGCCCACATATCGGCTCACGATCGGCCTGCCCGGTCGCAGCAACGCCCTGGCCATCGCCGGCCGGCTTGGACTGCACCCAGACATCATCACCGAGGCCCGGTCCAGCCTGTCACCATCTGAGCTGGAAGTCGACGACATGCTGGAAGAAATCCGCGTCGACCGCGCCGCCGCAGAAGCCGCCCGAGAAGCCTCGGAGACAGCCGAACGCGACAGCAAGGCCCGCGTCCGAGAATTGGAAGAACGATTGGCGGAGATTGAGGCTGAGCGCCGCGCAGTCATCAACGCGGCGCGACAACAGGCAGAGCTAGAAACTGAAGACCTACGCAACGAACTGCGGAGTCTCAAACGACGCGCAATCCACAGCGAGGCTATTGAGCAAGCTCTAGGACGTATTGAAGAAATGGAGGAAGAGACCGAAGAGCTGCCCCCGGCGACGCCTCCTCCTCAACCCGATATCGAAGACCTGACTCTCGGTGATCGGGTGTGGGTCAGCAGTCTCCAACGCGAGGGGGAGCTCACCGAGATGACGGATGGTGAGGCTGAAGTCCAAGTCGGCACGTTCCGCGCCCGAGTCCCCCTGCACGATCTGGAGTCACGGGGACAGCCAGAGCGAACGGTTGAGCGCCAGGCGGTAACGGTTTCGAAGCCGGCAAACGTGAAGATGGAAGTAGACCTGCGCGGTCAGACGGTGGACGAGGCAGCTGTATCGTTGGACAAGTACCTAGATGACGCGTACCTGGCCGGCTTGCCCAGCGCGCACATCATCCACGGCAAAGGCACCGGTGCGCTGCGCAACTACGTGCGCGAGGCCTTGCAGAACCACCCACTCGTCGCCGAATACCGGCGCGGGAAGCGCAATGAAGGCGGCGACGGCGTCACCGTCGTCAAACTCGCATCGCACTAGAGGTGCCTCCCGAAAGTTTTTGGGGTAATCCTTGACTAGCGACCGCTGGTTGAGTAGCTCGTAGCGTAGCGGAGACCGTGCTGATAGCCCACCGAAACCCTTGTGCTGAGCCTGTCGAAGTGAAGGGAGCGGGTCACTCACAAGGCCGCCCTTCGACGAGCTCAGGACGCTGCTTGGTTTCGATACGGCCCTTTCACTGGCGTTTCAGGCCCTACTCAACCGGCGCTTCCGCACAAACCATTCAGCTGGCCTTTACCCTAAAAACTTATGGAACAGACCTCTAGCTCCGTTTCTGCTCGTACATCGCTTTGTCCGCCTGGGTCAGCAATTCTTCAATGGAACAGGGAGTCTGGGGGTCGTAGTGCACCAGGCCCACGCTCAGCGACAGCTCGTAGCTACGGTCTGCTTCGGCGTTACGGGCCTCCAGGTTCTCTTGTAGACGGATGGCGAGAACCTCAGCGGGGCTCCCATGGGTCTCTACGGCCAGCACCACGAACTCGTCCCCGCCGATGCGCGCCACGATGTCCGACTCGCGAAAGGTCTCTTCTAGAACGTCGGCTGCCTGCATCAGAGCCCGGTCTCCCTCGGCGTGGCCGAAAGTGTCATTGATCCCCTTCAGGCCGTCCAGGTCGGCGAAGAGCAGCAGCATCCTTCTATCCCCCCGGTCGGCCGTCTTCAACTGCTGCTCGGCCAGGATGGAGAACCCGCGCCGGTTGTACAAGCTGGTGAGTTCGTCCAGAAGGGCCATGGCGCGCAGCGTCTCCTCCATCCGCACCCGCTCGGTGATGTCGGTGTAGACAGCGACCACGCCGATGAACTCATCCCCCACCATGATCGAGGACCCGGCCAAGAGGACATCCACTGGCGAGCCGTCTTTCCGATAACGAACGACCTCTGTGGACGGCACTTCCATCCCACCCATGGCTACCTGCGTGAACTCGTCCGCCTCATCGAGCACATCGGGGCTGGTGATCAGATCGTCAATGTTTTAGCCGACCACTTCCTCCTGCAAGTATCCGAACAGCCTCTCAGCTCCAGGGTTCCACTCCACGATCCGGCCCGTGGCATCCATGGTGACGATGGCGTCAGGGGCGGCTCCCAGCACCCCTTCCAGATACATCCGCCGCTCTTCGATTTCGCGCTCCGCCCGCTTGCGCTCGGTGATGTCAAAGGTAGTACCCACCATTCCAGCTACTTCCCCTGTTTCGTCAAAATAAGGAACTTTTGAAGTAGAAGCCCACCTTGTTTTGCCCTCTGCGTCTGTAAACTCTTCTTCAATGTTCATCATTGGTCTTCCTGATTCCATGACCTTTCTATCGTCAACGTGGAATTTTTCGGCTTGCTCTTTCGGGAAAAGGTCATAGGCCTCTTTACCGGGAAGCTGATCAATAGGAGTATTCACCATTTCTGCAAATGTTTTGTTTGCAGTAATCAACTTTGATTCGGTATCCTTAAAGTAAACAAAAGCAGGTATGGACGATAGGAGAACCTCTTGTTGTTCTGTTTTCTGTCTAATCGCCTCCGCCGCCTGCTTGCGCTCAGTGATGTCTCTGAGCGATACAACAGTAGTGACTTCTTCTTCTTCTTCTTCTGCAAGAACTATTCTTGCTAAGTCAAATTGCAAAATAAGTTCTTCTATTTGTTGTAGATTTTTTTCCATAATTATCCTCCTAAACTGTTAGCCTTAGGTAACTCGCCATAAACTTTCTTAAAATTTTTAAGAAGATTTTTTTCTACTCTGATGTGACTTTTAGTTAAATAAAAACGTACAAATACATCATTGTTTTTGATAAATTTCTTCAGACAATTATTTTTTAACTTACTACCTGTATAAGTTGCTATTCGTCTTCGCATGTCTTTGGAAGTGCCTATATATATAACATTATTCCTGTGATTCGGATAGGCAATCTTGGATGAAATACTTAATTCATAAACACCAGCTTCATGTGGTATTCTACTAAACTTATCTTTTGATAACATTACATAATCACTAAAAGTAATCTCCTTTCCATAATAATGAGAATTAGGAATCCTTTCTTTATAGCTGGGAATATTCAGTAATTTTCTGCAATTACATATCGTTCTAACGGATAAATGTATTTCTTTTTGTTCTAACAGATGTTGGATATCCTTATCTTTCAAGGCATTTCCATTATTGTAAATTATTTCTTTAATGAGGTACGAGTGATA
>JAANWY010000026.1 GCA_018263655.1 Anaerolineales bacterium
TTTCTCAAACTCAGACCGAACTAATCGAAACAAACCGCTTGCCGATAGGTGTTTCCGTATCTTCATGCTACAATTCCTCCGGGAAACGCAGAAAGCTGGCTATTCTCACCAATGTCGAGTCCCTTGCGGCCTAATTGTAAGCCCAATGTTTACGAAAACCAAAATGCGAAACCCCCTATTTACCCCCATTTTCAGCCATAGCGGGAATTGCTGGGCCAACCACTTCGTGCGATCGTACTCGCTGAGGTGCGGGCCGTCGTAGCGGTAAGACTCGTCCATCAGCTTGCCATTCGTGTCGGAGAAGACGGCCAGCGTGCTGGTGTAGACCCCTTTCGGGATGCCGAGTTCGCCCATCAGTTCCAGCACGTTGCGCGTACCCTCCACGTTGACGCGGTAGGCCGGGCGCTTGTCCGCCACGCCGACCTTGTACCAGCCGGCGATATGGTAGACGCCATCCACACCCGACATCGACGCACGCATGCTGTCCTTGACGGTAACGTCACCTTCGGCCAGGGTGACGCCCATGTCGGCCAGGTGGCCGGCGCGGCTCGGGTCGCGAACCAGGGCCACGATCTCGTGGCCGGCGTCGATCAACTGCTGCGCCACGTACCCACCGATGAATCCGGTCGCGCCGGTGATGAAATACTTCATCCTCGCCTTCCCTTCCTGGAACTCGATAAGAGGTCACTCCTCGATTTCAGTACTCAACAACTGCCTCATCCACGCCTGTTCTCCAACCGAGAAGGCCGGCGGAGGGGGGTCTTGTTGGTAGTCAATAGATAGCTGGTAGTAGGCTTCGTCATAGACGGTTGTCAGCGCGGCTGACAAGTCTAGCACGACATCTTTGTCTGGAGGACGAAGCGGCACCGGTAGGCTTGGTAGAGCGTCCGATAGCTCAATCGGCCAGACCTCCATCGTACTCGCGGCAGCTCGGGTGAGTATCACCACATAAGGCACATCGGGAATGCGCGAGTATTCCCAGACGCGACTCCCCCTGCGCACCAGGTCGATTTCAAGGAGATGAACGTCTGAATTTCGGATCCGCTCACGTTTTTGGCGATATCGACTCAGGTTCGGTTCGCGCTTGTTGACGGGGGATATAATTTCGATGCTCGTTACCAACTCGTTTTCGGCCACATCCCGGATTTCCACGCTGACCAAGCGTACTTGTGGTACCGGAATAGTCAACGGAGCCGTGGCGGCAGCGGGTTCTGCCACCATGACACCGCCCACAGCTTCGGGGGTTGGTTCCGCCTCGACGATTTCGACGTCCGGGTACATGACGCCGACTTCGGCTTCGAACGATTCGTCCTCGATGACCGAAATCTCCAATCGAGCAACGTATTTGGGCTGAATCTGTGGCGCTAGCAGTTGTCTGATCTTGTGCGCCAAGGCAGTGTGAACATCAGGCCACAGATAGCCCTCTAAGTAAGGGTCCATTCCCGGAAAAGGCGAGGGCATTGGTATCTCCTTTCGTTACCAGCATGACATTCATACGCACGGTCGCGTTCTGCTGTCAAGCAATAATCATTAGTTGAGGCTGTTGGAAGGGGGTACACAATAACTGAACAGTCAACATTGGCCTCCTGCGGCTGCTGCGTCGAACAATCTCCCGCGATTATACCCCAAACTGGCCGTTGCCACAATCTCACGTCCGATTCATTTTGATAGCTGGCCAGCCATGTGCTACAATAAGTACCTTCACAAACCCAATGACCATTCATGGCAGAATGAGGAGGCATCTCTATGCAACAATACAAGGTCAGCATTGAATACTGCGTACCCTGAAACTACACACCCAAAGCCGTCAGTCTGACGGAAGAACTGTTGGAAGACTTTCAGTCAGTGATCGCGTCCCTGGCCCTCATCCCCTCCGATGGAGGGAGGTTCGAGGTGAAGGTTGGAGACCGCCTTATCTACAGCAAGAAGCAAACGGGCCGGCACGCCGAACCCGGCGAAGTTCACGGCCTCTTCCGAGAAGCCACCAGCGCCCAGCCGGACTCGTAGGCAACTCTGACCGTGCCGTCTTCTCCCCGCACCGTCCGCATCATCGGCGTGCCCATGGACCTGGGCCAGCAGCGGCGCGGCGTGGACATGGGGCCCAGCGCGCTGCGCTACGCCGGCCTGGGTCAGCGGCTGCGGTCCCTCGGCCACACCGTCATCGACGGCGGCAATCTCGACGTTCCGCTGCCCGAAAACGAGCCAGCGGACGACACTGAATCGGTCAACGCGCGCCACCTCCAAAGCATCGCCGGCGTGTGCGGGGACGTGCACGAGCATACGCTGAAATGCCTGGAGATGGACGAAAGCCCCATCTTCCTCGGCGGCGATCACTCCATCAGCATCGGGACGGTGTCAGCCGTGGCGGCGCACGACGAACACGTGGGCCTCATCTGGGTGGACGCCCATGCTGACTACAACACGCCGGAGACAACGCCTTCGGGGAATGTGCACGGCATGTCGCTGGCAGCACTGTTGGGGCACGGGCCGGCGCAGCTCACAGAGATTGGGCACGCCGGCGCCAAGCTTAAGGCCTCCAACGTGGTGATTATCGGAGCCCGCGATCTGGACCCGGAGGAGCGAATCGCCCTGCGTGATTCAGGCATCCACGTCGTCACCATGCACGAGATCGATGAGATGGGGATGGCGGCCGCCACGCGTCACGCGTTGGGCCATCTCAACCACCTCAACCAACTGCACGTCAGCCTGGACATGGACGCCCTGGACCCGGACGAGGCGCCGGGCGTGGGTACTCCCGTGGCCGGCGGCCTGACGTACCGCGAGGCGCACCTGCTCATGGAGATCCTGGCCGAGTCGGGCAAGGTCGCCTCCCTCGACATCGTGGAAGTCAACACCATTCTCGACGACCGCAATCGCACCGCCGAGCTCGGTGTTGAGCTAGCCGCTTCTCTGTTTGGCCAACGAATCCTGTAGAGACTACCGAATAGCTAGTTCACGCCTGCAATCGCTGCACGATTTCTCCGGTCATTCCCTCGGTGCTCGTTGTGTCCGCGCCCGGCGCGGCGATGTCGGGTGTACGTAAGCCGGCCTCCAACGTCGCTCCGATCGCCCTTTCGACCGCGTCCGCTTCAGCCGGCCGGCCCCACACATGCCGCAGTAGAAGCGCGCCGCTGAGGATGGCGGCAATGGGGTTGGCGATGCCCTGGCCGGCGATGTCCGGTGCAGCACCGTGTACGGGCTCGGCCACAGCGACGCCATCGCCCCAATTCAGTGACGGTGCCATACCCAGTCCACCGCCCCAGGCGGCAGCCGCGTCCGATAGGATGTCGCCGAACAGATTGGTGGTGACGACCACATCGAATCGCGTTGGGTCCCGGATGAGCCACAGCGCGGCCGTGTCCACCAACAGCTCATCCACCTCGACCTCGGGATAGTGCGTGGCTACATCCCGAACGGTATCACGAAACAGGCCATCGGTCAGAGGGAGAATGTTGGCCTTGTGCACGATGGTGACGCGCCGCCGGCCACGCGACCGCGCCAACTCGAACGCCGTCCGGGCCACGCGCTCCGATGCTGCCCGCGTGATCACCCGCTCTGCTATGGCAGTGTCGTCTCCCTCCAGGCGTTCCCGGCCGGCGTACAACCCTTCGGTGTTCTCGCGTACGATGATTAGATCAACGCCTGGTCGGCTACTGGCCAGCGGCCAGGAGCGGACAGGCCGCACGTTGGCATGCAGGTTCAGCGCCTGGCGCATGGTGACGATGGCGCTTCGATAACCTTCGACCTTGCGAGCCGGCGACGCCACCGCGCCGAACAGCGCCGCACCACACTCGCGAATCGCCTCCAGCGTCTCGTCGGGGACCGAGGTGCCGCGTTTCTGAAAGCAGGCCCAGCCGGCCTCTGCTGGCACCACCTCCAAATCGGGCATCACAGCTCGCAACACCTGAACAGCAGCCGGAATCACCTCTCGCCCGATCCCGTCGCCTTCCATCACACATAGCTTGGGCATCTCAGGCCTCGCGCGGAAAGTGCCCGTGCTCCCGCACGTAGTTGACAATGCCGCCGGCCTGGACAATAGTGGCGGCGAAGGCCGGCAGCGGCGGCAGCGCATACTCGCCGTCATTAGTAATCAGCCGGCCAGCCTCCAAATCCAGCACCACCTCTTCCCCATCCTCGACGGCCTGTGAAATCTTCTCCGACACAAAAAGCGGAATACCCAGGTTCACCGCATTTCGGAAAAAGATGCGGGCGAAACTCGGGGCGATGATGGCGCCGATGCCGCGACGCTTTAGCGCCTCCGGGGCGTACTCGCGGGACGAGCCGCAGCCGAAGTTGGGGCCAGCTACGATCACGTCGCCGGGTTCGGCCTCCCGCGCAAACGCCGGCCGTGCCTCAACGAAGGCGAACTGCCCCACATCCTCATCGGGCCGCATGTACGGGGCATAGCGACCCGGCACAATTTGATCCGTATCTACGTCGGCGCCAAATTTCCAAACACGAGCCATGCTACATTACCTCCCGAACCAAGTGTATCCAATAACAACCATCGGGGCGCGGTCGGAGACCGGCCCGAGCAGCGGTTGGACACGAGCCATTCTACATTACCTCCCTGGGATCGGTAATCACGCTGGTGAGGGCCGTCGCGGCTGCCACCCGGGGCGATGCCAGGTAAATGTGCGAGCGGGGAGACCCCATGCGCCCCCGGAAGTTGCGGTTTCCGGTGGACAGACACACTTCACCATCCCCCAGCGTGCCCATGTGCCGGCCCATGCACGGCCCGCAGCCCGGTGTGGTCATAATCGCCCCGGCCTCCACCAGCGTCGAAACCGTGCCGTCGGCCAGGGCGTGCTGAAACTCGTTGCGGGAGGCCGGCGTTACCAACAGGCGCACTCCCGAGGTCACCCGACGTCCGCGCAGCGTCTGGGCGGCCGCGTGCATGTCCTCATGACGCCCGTTGGTGCACGTCCCGATGAACACCACGTCCACATGCGTGCCGGCCACCTCACTCAGATCGACCACGTGATCGACGGCGTGAGGCTGCGCAACCTGCGGCTCCAATTCTTCGATGTCGATGCTCACCTCGCGAGCCACCTCGGCGGTGAGGTCAACGTAGAGCCACGCGGGAACTTCGAAGTGTTCGGCCACCTCGCCGGAGGGCGGGACGATGCCGGCCTTGGCTCCCAGCTCGACGGCCATGGTGCACAGCGTCTGCCGGCCGGCCAGGCTCAGCCATTCTAGACCGTGGTACTCCACGGCGCAGTACGTGGCGCCCGAGATCGTCAGTTAGCGCCCAACCTTCAGCGCCAGATCCTTAGCATCCACGCCCGGTTGGAAACGCCCCGTCACGTTGATGCGGATTGTTTCTGGGACCCGCAGCCAAGTTTGTCCCGTAGCAAGGGCCAGAGCGACGTCTGTGGAGCCCATGCCGGTCCCGAAAGCGCCCACCGCGCCATAGCCGGTGGCGTGGGAATCGGAGCCGACGATGGTGAGGCCGGGGCGCGCTAACTGCTCCTCCACGAGAACCTGGTGGCTGATCCCGTGCCCCACATCGAACAACTGACTGATCCCCTGCTCGGCGGCGAAGCGGCGCACGATGTTCTGTCCATTGGCTGTCGCCAGGTTGGAGGCCGGCGCCACGTGGTCAATGACCAGGGCCACTTGCTCGGGGTTGTGGACGCGGTCGATGCCCAGATCTTCCTGCATGATGTTGACGATGCTCGGTGTCAGAGAATCGTGGGCCATGACTAAATCCAGTTCCACGATGATGAGCTCGCCCGGCGTGACGGGCCGGCCGGCGGCATGCGACAAAATCTGTTCAGCTAGTGTTTGAGCCATCCAAACTTACCTCCCCATTCTCAGCCCAGTGGTACAGCAATCCATCCACATCGTCCAGGGTCAGTGCGCGCTCGTCGGCGAGGGCTTTGATGTGCGCCGTTAGCCGTTTAACCTGTCCGTCGTCGAGCGCGACGCCGAGTTGTTCAGCGCGGTGACTCACGGCGTTCCACCCCGTCAGACGGTGAGCGATGTGCACGTAGCGTGCCAGTCCGAAGTCCTCGGGTTTCAGAATCTCGTAGGTTGACGGGTGGTTGAGGACCGCCTTGGCGTGGATGCCGGCCTTGTGCGTGAAGGCCGAGAACCCGGTGATGTAGTTGTTGAAGGGAATGTCAACGTCGACAAGGTCAGCCACTAGACGGTCGAGTTCGCCGATCACTGGCAGATCGTATTTTTCGACCAGCGCTGGATCGGTGGCGTAGAGGCGCGCGACGAGGCCGCCCAGCGGCGTGATGCCGTTGCGTTCGCCGATGCCCAGGACGCTGGTATCGACGTGAGTGGCGCCGGCCTCCAGCGCAGCGTAAGCGTTGGCCACCGCGCACCCGGAGTCGTTGTGGCCGTGGAACTCGATGTCGCAGTTCACCCGCTGCCGCAGCCGGCTCACCACATCGTAGATCTGGCGCGGCGTCCCAACGCCTACTGTGTCAGCAATGCCCACCCGGCCCACACCCAGTTCATCGACCGCCTCGTAGACGTGGAAGATATCTTCGGGATCACTGCGCAGGCTGTCCTCAGTGCTGAAGCGAACCTCCACGTCTTGCTCTCGCAGATACGTTACCACATCGCGAGCCAGGGCGATGATCTCATCGATGTTCTTGCCGTGGCTAAACTCCCGCAGGTACGACGACGTACCGATCACCACGTCCACACCATCGACGCCCGTGCCAACGGCGATCTCGGCATCCTTCAAGTGACAGCGCGTATGGGTGAGAATCTTTGCGTTTAGGCCAAGGCCGGCGATGATCTCACAGTCCTCGCGGCTCTGGGGCGAAGCCAACGGCGACGTCAGCTCCAAGTACTCGGCACCAAACTCGTCCAGCAGTCGCGCGATCTGGACTTTCTGCTCCGTCGTGAAGAACGCGTTGACGAACTGCTCTCCTTCGCGCAGTGTGGATTCGATGATCGAGAAGTTTTCCAAACTCATGCTAACCTCCATGTCAGTAAACAGTAAACAGTGAACTTGTACGTAATACACCTCAAGCTGAGGGGCGATCACCAGTCTCCCACGGACGGAAAGAAACACGGACAAAAACAAAAAAGTTGAACATCCGTTACTTCGGCTACACTCAGCACAGGGTTTCCTTCTATCCGTGGGGACGTTTCTGGCCGTCTGCTCGCCATCCACGGATGAATCTTGCGATGACCTGTTACGTATAAATGACCAGTGGACAGTGAACAGTATCTGTTCACTGTCCACTGGTCACTGGTTACTCGCGGCGGACAGTGAATGCAACACGCTGGTGAGCACATCGATCGCCCGCGCGTACTCCGGCACCAGAATGTGCTCGTTGGGTGTGTGGTCCAGGGCGGAGTCGCCGGGGCCGTAGGCCACGATGGGGCAGTGCCACGCCGGCCCGACGACGTTCATGTCCGAGGTGCCGGTTTTGAGCTTGAAGGTTGGCCGGCCACCTTCGGCGCGGATGGCTTGCAGGAAGGCACGGACCAGCGGCGTGTTCTTCGCGGCTCGAAAGGCCGGCTCGTAACTGTAACATGCAATCTCGGCGTCGCCGGCCAGCTCGCGACTCGCACATTCGAGTGAATCGACGTTGTAGGCCGGCGGCAGCCGAAGACCGACCGTGGCCTCGACGGAGTTGATTAGCCCGTCACTGTCGGTTCGGATGTCGCGCAGCGATGGCAACAGTTGGTTGAAGGCGCCGGTTCGCTCGGCGTTGAAGTCGTCGGTCAGCGCGCGGAGGGCCTGCCACCAGCCGATTGCCTCTTGGGCGACGCCCTGCTCGGGGCCGGCAGTGTGACCCATCGGGCGCTCCAACCGATAGTCGATGAGCAGCCGGCCTTTGTAGCCCAGTGTGACGCTGTCCCAGCCACTCGGTTCACCGATAATGCAGAGGTCGGGCCGGTATCGCTGCGCGGCGAAGCGGGCGCCCTTCGACGTGGCCGCCTCCTCTTCCGTGGCACCGATGACGATGATGCGCGTGTCCGGCAGCGGACCGACTTGCTCGGCTGCCACGCCGAACGTCGCCAGCGGCCCTTTCGCGTCCACGGACCCGCGCCCGTACAGCCGCTCGCCC
>JAANWY010000260.1 GCA_018263655.1 Anaerolineales bacterium
TTCGCCGTCGATAACAACGGAGTGGTGCGTTTCGAGCAGGCGGTAACCCTTCTCTTCCAACAACGCCCGAACGTAGCTCTCTGCCTCCTCCTCGATGGTGGCGCCAAAGGCTCTTTGGAGATTGCCAACCTCGGTTGACAGCCCGTCCACCCGCTCCTCAGTGCGCCGCTGGGCGTCCACCAGGTCATCTACACGCGCGGTCAATGCCTGCACCTGGGCTTCGGTGCGCTGCTGAGCTTCCGCCAATTCCCGCTGAGCTTCCGCCAACTCTCGAACAATTCCTGGCAGCGCCAAGAAATCCTCGCTTAGGATCAGGCGACGCAATTCCGCCTGCCACTCCGGGCGCTCGGCCAAGAGACGGGTCAAATCATCAAAATCCATTACAGTAAAAGCCATCACGTTCCTCCCGAGAAGGTTGTACTATCTTGGAAAATTATACTATCTTGAGGACGCACGCGGCAAACGCCACCAGGAAACAGACACTTGATGAGGTGCGTAGGCTGACGTTCAACGCGTACTGCGTAATGATCTTGCACATGTAGGCCCTTTACGCAATACGGAATACGCAATAGTGATACGAGAGTTCAGATGATCACGCCACTACAAATGGGGATGCACCCGGACCCCAGCAATTCGAGATTTGGCGGTCAGCATGCTGAGTAGCGAGCGTATCGAATTGCTGCCCGGACCCGGTGGTAGTTGACAAAAGCCGGGCTGAATGATAATATACCCGTAAGCTCTTCTCTCCTCAGTATAGAGTGGATGCGCTCGAACGCCACCGAGCTGAGGTCGTGGTGCACGGCAAGGACCAGGATGAAGCCATGGAGCACGCTTTGGGCCTCCAGGAGAAACGGCAACTGACAATGGTCCACCCGTTCGACGATCCGCTGGTCATTGCCGGGCAAGGCACCATCGGTCTGGAGCTAATGGAGGACCTGCCAGAGATTGACACGGTGCTTGTACCTGTCTCGGGCGGTGGGCTGATATCGGGAATCGCATTGGTGCTGAAATCCGCCGATTCCAGCATCCGCGTGATCGGCGTCTCAATGGATCGAGCGCCCGTCATGTACCATAGCCTCAGGGCCGGTAAGCCCGTAGAGATGGAGGAAGAGGATACGCTCGCTGATGCCCTTTTAGGTGGCATCGGGCTGAACAATCAATACACGTTCCGCATGATCCAGGAATACGTGGATGATGTCATTCTCGTGACCTGAAGCATATAGATTTCGTAACTACCTTGACAATGTTAAATTCGGTTCAGAAACAGCCTTTTGCTCGCCGAAGGTCTCCTGACCGAGGCGAACGGGGCTCGGTCAGGAGACCTTCGCCCAGCACGCCAGGTAATTTAACATTGTCAAGCTACTCAGACTGTCGCCCTCGTAGTTGAGAAATGCGGAAAAATGGACCACCGTCATAGGGAGCATCACAGATGACACCATCGCAGATGGCGTCCTTGACCAATCAGAGCGTACGGACCCCCATGCACGCCCTCATCACCGGCGGCGCCGGCTTTATCGGCTCCCACCTAGCTGAGGCCCTGCTGGCGCGCGATCACCGCGTCACTATCGTCGACGATCTGTCGACGGGGCTGTTCGAGAACATCCAGCACCTGACGGACCATCCACGATTTCGGTTCGCTATCGATACCATCACCAACGACATGGTCATGGACAGGCTCACCAGTGAATGCGACGTCGTCTTCCACCTGGCGGCCGCTGTGGGCGTGGAGCTCATCATCGACAGCCCGGTGCACACCATCGAGACCAATATCCTGGGGACCCATGCGGTACTCCGCGCGGCCCACCGGTACAAGAAAAAGGTGCTGATTGCGTCCACATCGGAGATTTACGGCAAGAACAACCACGTGCCGTTTAGCGAGGATGACGATCGACTGTTGGGACCGACGACCAAGGCCCGCTGGAGCTACTCGACCTCCAAAGCCGTCGATGAGTTCCTGGGCCTGGCCTACCGCAAAGAGAAGAAACTGCCTGTGGTGATCTTTCGCCTCTTCAACACCGTCGGGCCCCGGCAGCGCGGGCGCTACGGTATGGTCGTGCCCCGCTTCGTACAGCAGGCGCTGGCCGGCGAACCGCTCACCGTTTACGGCGACGGCCGGCAGAGCCGCTGCTTCTGCGACGTGGACGACGTCGTGCGGGCCATCTTGGGTCTAGCCGCAGCGCCGCAGGCGATCGGCCAGGTGTTCAACATTGGCAGTACGGAAGAGATTTCGATCCTGGATCTGGCCAAGGAAGTGCTTCGGCTTACGACGAGCGGCCGCCGGCAGACGGCCGAGGATGATCGAATCACATTTATCCCTTACGACGAAGCGTACGAGGCCGGCTTCGAGGATATGCGCCGGCGCGTGCCCGACACGACCAAGATTCAGGCGTTGCTTGCCTGGGAGCCCGAGATCCGTCTGGAGGAGACGATCCGGCGCATTATCGACTTTTACACAGCAGAGAGGGAGGGGGCCTAATCAAGATGGAAGTACTGGTCACTGGCGCGGCCGGCTTCATCGGCAGCCACGTCGCCGAGGTGCTGGCCAAGCGCGGCGACGCTGTAGTCGGCGTGGACAACTTGAACGATTACTACGACCCCGCTCGCAAGCGGGCCAATCTCGAGGAGCTCCGGCGTAATACGCAGCCCCTCGGTGAGCTCAGGACGGCGAATGCACCACGCTTCACGTTCATCGAGGGCGACATCCGCGATCAGGAACTGATCTCTCACTTGTTTGATCAGCATCGCTTCGACGCAGTTGTGCACCTGGCCGCCATGGCCGGCGTCCGCGCCTCGATTCACGACCCTCAACTCTACTACGACGTCAACCTCAACGGAACGCTGGTCCTTCTCAATGCCGCTGTCGGTCGGCTCAATCCCGACCTTCAACCTTCAACTTCGAACCTTCAACCCAATTTCGTGTTCGCCTCCACCTCGTCCGTCTACGGCAACACCGAGCAAATCCCCTTCATCGAAACCGATCCGTGTAACTTTCCGTTGGCGCCATATCCTGCCTCCAAGAAGGCGGCTGAACTCCTCGGTCACAGCTACCATCACCTGTACGACCTGAACTTCACCGCCGTCCGGTTCTTCACCGTGTACGGTCCTCGCGGCCGGCCCGACATGATGGCTTACAAGGTGCTGGACAACATCTTCTTCGACCGCGAAGTGCCCGTCTACAATAATGGGCAGATGCACCGCGATTGGACCTACGTTGACGATATCGTGGCCGGCGTCGTGGCGGCCGTGGATCGACCGCTGGGCTATGCGGTCATCAACCTGGGACGGGGCGAGCCCGTGCTGCTGGCCGACTTCATCCGGCTCGTCGAGGAGAACGCTGGCAGACCTTCTAACCTCACGCCTGAACCCATGCCGGCCGCCGACATCGCCTACACCTACGCCGACGTGAGCAAGGCACGTGAGTTCCTCGGATACGACCCCAAGGTTTCCGTCGCAGAGGGTGTAGGGCGTTTCTGGGAGTGGTATCGGGATGTGGTGTTAGAGTAAGATGGAAACGTCTCACGCGCTCCTTGAGGTTGTGAGCACACGACGCACCCGAGACTTTTGCGGGAATTCTAAATATAGCGGTCAGCACGCTTCGATACGCCTACTACTCAGGAACCGTGATTAAATAACTTGCCCATTTGACAGCGACCGTATGGCCTGAAATGGGCAAGTTATTTGTAACCGTTCAGGAGGTATCAGGACTAGCATCCTGAGTAGGTCGAAACGAAGTGGAGACCGTATCGAAGCGACGTCCTGAGCCCAGTCGAAGGGGGTGCGGGTTTGCGACGGTTCTTCGAACA
>JAANWY010000261.1 GCA_018263655.1 Anaerolineales bacterium
GGGAGACCTCGTCCAACTTCAGCGCAGACGAAGGGCGGCGCGCCTTGCTACGAGCTTGAGGTTACCTCCCCACCTGCCGGCTGCCGGCGCCAGCGGCGGATGCCGGCCACGATCAACACAAGGGGCAAAGCAACGACGACCCCCACAGGCAACACAAACACCACAAGCCAAATCGCGGAGTTCACAAACCACTGGCCGGCCGACGCCAGCGCGCCCAGCGCGTCACGCAGTGTTTGGCCCGGCTGCCAGCCGGCTTGAATGATGGGCTTCTCCTCTTTTGGAATTAGCTCCACGTTGATGGTCGCCAGGCTGATCTGATTCTCCAGATACTGCATTCGGCCTTTGATCTGCTCAATCTCCTCGCGAATGCGTGTCAGTTCGCGGTACACCTGCAGGACCTCATCAGCGCTGTGGGTCTGTTTGCGGACATCGCTGAGCAACGCCAGCAGTTCCTGCTCCGTGGCCTCCAGATTGCGGAGCCGCGCCTTCAGGTCGGTGTACTCCTGCGTGACATCCTGGCTGCCGATGTTCTCACGCTGAACTTCGAGAGCAATCTGCTTGACGCGATCCAAAGCGTCGTCGAAATTGCGGGCATCGATGCGCAAGGTCACGCTGCCACGCATCAGGTCTTCCTTCACCTGCCAGAGATTGGCATCGGCGACGTAGCCCCCCAGCGTGTTTGCCAGCGAACGGAGCTGGTTCACCGCCGTCTGTGTATCCTCGACGACGAGCGTGAGATCAGCCGTGCGAATGACTTTGCGGCTGTCGAGTACGCCCTGGTTGGCCTGCGAGCGGTCCTCAGATAAGCCGCCCGTCGAAGATGCGAAGTCCGCCTCAGGCTGCGCTGGCGGTTCCCCGGATACCCCCTTCTCGGCCGCAGGAGCTTCTTGAACAGCAGCTTGTGGAGTTGCAGCCTCCTGTCGAGCGCCGCACCCGACTAGAAGCGGAAGCAGCAACAACAAGCCTACTACGCCCACAAGCGTGACATGAATGGTTCGCTTCATCGCGCTTTCTCCTCGTTGGTACACACTGCCGAAGTGACCTGGCAATGCCATTAGTCATGTTCGTCAACACAACGTAGAAACGCCCAGCGCTGTTCCACTGACTGCCACCTCACCATCCGTAATTGAGACGCGTGATCAATCGCGAAGGCAAGCCGGCCTCGCTCATCCTGACTTGCGTTTCCTGGATAGCGTACTCCACTCGATGGTAGGTTGCGGTCAGTGTCTCAGTATCGAGGAGGATGTAGCTGGCGCGCGGATCGCCGTCCCGAGGCTGGCCGACACCGCCGGGGTTAACAATCAAGCGCCCGTTCTCTAGCTCGAACGGCTCTCCCAGCGTGTAGGCTGGCACAGCCACACGGCCGTTCTGCTGCCGATAGATCGCCGGGACATGCGTGTGCCCTACCAGACAGTAAGACGTGTCAAAATGAGCGAAGTTAACCGCAGCCGTTTGTGCGTCCAGCACATACTCCCAGATCGGATGGCGCGGACTGCCATGGGCGAGGGTGAACTGATCTGAAACCTTCACACGGGCCGGTAGCGTCCTCAGGAAGTCAGAATTCTCCGGCGTCAACTGCTCTCGCGTCCACAACGCCGCCAGCCGGGCCATGGGGTTGAAATCCGAAATGTCCAGCTTACCTAGCGCGGCCCAATCGTGGTTGCCGGCCAGCCAATACTCGGGTTGCAACGCTCGCAGTCGGGCCACGCAACCGTTGGGCTCCGGGCCATACCCCACGGCATCGCCCAAACACCAGATTACATCGAAGCTGCCGGCTTCGTGCAAAACCTGATCAAGCGCCGCCAAATTAGCGTGAATATCTGATATCACCAATATTTGCATAATTGTACCCTCTTACATCAACCCGACAATCTGACACAGACACTTAAGATAAGGTGCGTAGGCGGACGTTCTGCTACATGATGGCCTATCCGCCTACATGGCCTATTGCCTGCAACAAGTTGCAGCGTCCAGGACGCTCGAACTTGCGACGTCCTGAGCTTGCCGAAGGGTTCGAGGGCGTGATTTCGCCGCCTCGCACTCACATAGCGCTTATCTTAAATTGTCTGAATCCGGCACTCCAATCTTGTCCTGATGTCGCATCACATGTATAATTGCCTCAGGCACTGGGTGTTGCCGAATGCTCTACCACGTATTCAAACGTCGAACTGGCCCAGTAGATTCGATTCACGGTGAGCATTTAGTCAACGATCGCTCGACGATTTTCACGCTGGAGGACAGCCCTGAGCCCCATTCTATCTCCGGATACACTTGACATCATCAGTCACGGCCCGGACCAGTCTCGCCGGCTAGCCTCGAGGCTAGCATCCCTCCTGGGCGGTGGGGAGACCATCTGCTTGGAGGGCACGCTGGGCGCCGGCAAGACCACGTTCGCCCAGGGCGTGGGGCAGGGCCTGGGCATTGAAGACCCCATCATCAGTCCGACGTTTACCTTGATCCGCGAGTACGGACCGGTGGGTGATCGTCCGCCCTTGTACCACATCGACTTCTATCGACTGGAGCACCCGGCAGAAGTCCAGACGTTGGGTCTGGACGACTATTTCTACAGCTACAGCAACGGTGTGTGCGTTATCGAGTGGCCCGAGCGGGCAGAGGAGCTCCTGCCCGAAAACCGATTATGGGTCGAGATAAACACTATCGGCGAGATGAAACGCAGCCTGTTGATTCGCGCCGAGGGCGATGGGTATCGTGCACTCCTCCAAGAATTCAGACGAATCACCTACGGCCTATGATTCTCGCTATCGATACTGCCACACGCTCAGCCGGCCTGGCCATCTTCGACCCCGAGCGCGAAGTCGTTCTGGCCGAACATGTCTGGCGTTCACACATCAACCACACCGTCGAGCTGACGCCCAACTTGCACGGTATGCTTGTGACCCAAAAGCTGACGACCGCCAATTTGAGCGGCATTGTTGTGGTGCGCGGCCCTGGGTCGTTTACGAGTCTGCGCATCGGCATGAGTATCGGCAAGGCGCTAGCCTACGCACACGAGATCGACATCGTCGCGATCCCGACGCCCGACGTCATCGCCCATGCGCACCGGAGCCGCGACTTGCCACTATGGGCCATCCTCGAAGCCGGCCGCGGACGTGTCGTGGCGGCTCGGTACCCCGTCGATGGTCCAGAGTCTTCGGAGGCTGACTATCAGATCACGACGCTCGTCGAACTAGCCGAGCAGATCAACGAACCGGCCCTCTTCAGCGGCGAGATCGACAGCGCGGGTATTCGTCAACTCAAGGACACCCTGGGGCCGTCCGCCGTCCTTGCGTCGCCGGCGAACAGAGTTCGTCGACCAGCCCATCTCGCCGAGGCCGGCTGGCTCAAACTGAAAGATGGCCATGCCGATAACGCCGCAACGCTCGCCCCTATCTACTTACACCGCCCCGGTTCTTGATCCAGTGATCAGTCATCTCACTGCCCACCGGTTGCTGTAGCTTCATTCATTATGGACTACGAGGACATCCCGTACAAAGTTGCGCCGATGCGCCTGTCGGACGTAGACGACGTTATGGCTATCGAGCGACGAGCTTTCCCGACGCCCTGGGCCTCCAGTGCGTATCGGTATGAGCTGAAACACAATGCCAATGCGCGCTACTACGTGGTAGGGCCGCGGGACACGTCGCGCTTGTCTCTCAATAGCGAAGGCAGGGGCTGGCGCTTAAAGCTGCGCCGAATGTTAGGCTTGGGGGAACCGGCACAGTCATCGGTGTTGGGCTACATTGGCTTCTGGCTCGTGGCCGGCGAAGCGCATATCAGCACCATCGCCGTGGCACCCCACGCTCGACGGCAGGGGCTAGGCGAACTGTTGTTGGTGCACATCATTCAACATGCCTTGGCCGATGATGCCGAGCTCATCACTCTGGAAGTACGCGTTACCAACCACGCGGCCCAGCGGCTCTACGAGAAGTACGGGTTTGAGCGAACGGGCCGGAACAAGGCGTATTACTCCGACAATCGAGAAGATGCCTGGATCATGACGGCCGACCAACTGGACGGCCCTGCATTCCGGCAACGACTCCGGCGTAACCAGCGCACGCTTCGTGAGAAGTTGGCCCATAGGCAAGGCCCCGAGTTGCATCAGAGTAGCTCTACAAATTGAGTAACCGTTCAGGTAGCGGGAACCCTTGCGAAGGTTGAGAGTAGCCGTGACAAGAGGCTGACTTTCGACTGGTGAGAGGCCTTTCAATTCGAATGCGATTGGCAAACCTTCGCAAGGGTGGCTGAATGGTTGCCCAATTGACTCTGCGTTTGCCGGCAACTTTCGTCACCCGTGATCGGTGATCCATAGTGGATCACCTCTTCCCGCACTATCAATCGTGCATCACCCGGATCGAGATAGCTTTCGGGTCCATGCCTCGCTCGCGCCGGCCCTCCTCACATTCAGAAGACCGCCCATACCAGGCTGGCCGTGATGCCACTCCCCACCATCGAGCTGAGGAAGTTTACGGCGTCGTTGTCCAGCCACGACCAACCCCGTAACGGTCGGCTGCGTGTCCCGCACGAGTGGGTAGACCTTTCAGTCTCTTTGTGACACTCGTCACACCAATAGACTTGCTGGAACGATGCCCCGAGGAGGCTGTCGAAGAATGTGCCAGTCAGCCCCCCCAGACCGGTCGCCAGCGGAACCCAGGCCGTCCACTGTGCCACCCCATCGCTGGCCAGTAACTGCAGGGCCTCCGCGCTCAGCCCGATGAGGAGGGCGCCGGCCAGTGCCGCTGCCGTCCCCAGCAAGGAAATAGCACCCGAGGTGCCTGGTGGTACCCGATCACCTGTAGTGATGCATCGTGGTGGGCGCCGGCTCAGCACACCCAGCTCTGTCGCCCATGTGTCGGCGTTGACAGTGGCCATGGCACCCGTAAATGCAACGAAGAGGATTGGCGATTGCCACAGCCCGAATGCGAGGGCCAGGATAGCGCCCCACCCACCGTTGGCCAACGCCTGGCTCAAGTCGCGCCGGCCAACTTTGGCGAACTTATCGGATAACCCTGCTTTCTCGTCCTCGCGATAGCGGGATAGCAAGCTGGACGAGGCAAAGAAGACGATAAGCAGGATGCCCCACACCCAGCCGCCGGCACCGAAGATGATTGTCCCTATAGCGACGGCGCCTAGCACGCCGCCGGACGACAGTGACTCACTCCGGTATCCCAAACCGCCGATCACCGCGCTGAGTGCCAGTCCCAGAAACCAACGTTGTAGTTCTAGCACTGGTTAAGCAAGCACTCGCTCATCGGCGACGCGTTTGGTGATCCGCTCTTCGTCCAAATGCTCGAGCAGTGCCAACGCGTACTTTCGACTCGTCTCAAGCATGTCGCGCGCTTGGGCGACTGTGATGCTGTCCTCACGCCTGATGTATGCTGTGACACGTTCCACCATCTCTGCGTAGGTTTCTGTCAGGAACAAGACGTCCTCGCTCACCTGTGTGAGCTGGCCTTGCTCCAACAGTGCATACAACACTTCGGGGCCGACCTGAGTTTCGACGTCGCTGGTGGATGGGGGTGTGTACGGCTCTTGTCGAAACACGGCCAGCACTGCGTCGATATGCTTCTGCTGCTTGGCAGAGAAGGCGACTTGGTGCGAGGGCAGACGCAGCGTACCCGCGTCAGCAACGATCTGATCCTCCTCTGAGGCACGGGCAATGATGGCATTGACGAGCTGGCCATCGAGCCGGAGCCGGCTCCGGAGTTCCTCCTGCGGCATGCCTTGGCGGAGAGGATAGGTCGCGTGATACTCGGCGAGAACGTTGTGAGTCCGATCAGTGAGCCGCGACCACCCGCCGGCAGAAATAAGTTGAAGCGAGCTTCGCGCCAACCGTTCACCACCTGTTGGACCGCTATCCAAGATGATGACGTCCCCTTTTTCCAGAAGCTCGTCCAGGGCGGCGGCCGCGTTCGCCAGCTCTAGTTGGCTGCGCCGAACGGCGCGGCGGGCTTCAATGGGTTCTTGTTTGAAGAGCGTGCCGAGGAGAATGTCGGCCGGCGTGTCCGACGCCATGGCCTCTAGCCGGTCGATAATCTTGTCCTGAAACCGGCGATGCCGGCGCCGAGGGTGCGGGTCGACGATGATGCCACCGCCGAGGGTGCGGCTGGGCGATGGTTGCCGGATAATGAACCGGTCGTTCTTGGCCACAGCTATGGGGCTGGCCAGTCGGAGCTGGGCCCAGCCGGTCTCACCCGGCGCGATCTCATATTCGCCCAGAACGCGGGTGCGCGCCATCACCTGGGCCGCGCCGGCAAACACCTCGACCTCGATGTTGTGTTTCAGTGGCTTCGGCGCCTCGGCCATCATTCGAAGTCTAACATCGATCAAGCGTGTGCCGCGCAGCCAACCCGGTGTCGTGACAACGGCGCCGCGCTCCAGATCGTCCACGCCGACGCCCGACAGGTTGATGGCGACTCGGCTCCCCGGAACCGCGGTCTCAATCTTCTGTTTGTGGGTCTGCAAGCCACGGATGCGGGCGTCCAGTCCCTCGGGTTGGATATCGACCACATCGCCCACCGCGAAATGACCGTCAATCAAGGTGCCCGTTACAATCGTACCGAAGCCGGCCACCGTGAACGCCCGATCGACGGGCAAGCGCGGCCGGCCCACATCGCGTCGCGGCGGCGTGGCGACCAGCAGATCATCCAGTGCATGGCGCACATCTTCGAGTCCATCGCCGGTGCGACTAGATACGCGGACGATGGGGGCGCCGGCCAGGCTCGTTGGCGCCAGCAGATCTTCAGTCTCGGCCGCCACCAAGTCCAGCCAGTCCGGTTCAGGTGTCAGATCGATCTTGGTGAGTGCCACCAGGCCGTTTTTTACCTCCAGCAGGTCGAGAATCGCCAGGTGTTCCCGCGTCTGGGGCATCGGGCCCTCGTCGGCGGCCACGACGAGCAGCGCGACATCGATGCCTCCCACGCCGGCCAACATGTTCTTGATGAAGTCCTCGTGTCCCGGGACATCGACGATGCTGGCCGTCTGACCACTCGGCAGCGTGATCCACGCGAAGCCGAGATCAATGGTTAACCCGCGTTCCTTTTCTTCCTGGAGGCGGTCAGGGTCAATGCCGGTCAGAGCCTCGATGAGGGTGGATTTGCCGTGGTCGACGTGGCCGGCCGTGCCTATAACTCGCAACGCAATTCACTCCTTGGATTCGCTTCCGTCCAACGGCCGAGTAGCACGCAGCCGTCGCTCGACAGGCGATCGGGTGATCAGCACGTCATCAGGCAGCATCTCCTCGGACAGTCTGTCGCGCTGTTGCCGGCGTCGTGCGATCTGGCGTTCCACGATCTCGTCCAGGTATCGAACCAATTTGACGAGGCGCGCCAAGACCCGACGATCGTTTTCGTCAAGCCGATCAAGTTCTTCAGCGAAGCGGTCAACATGTTGCGCTAGCCACACTTCCAGATCCTCTAGCCGGCGATCCTGCACGACGTCGATTTTCTGCTGCTGCTCCCAATCGTAGTCACGCTTCTTCAAGAAGAGGCGCCAGCGCTTCTCGTTCTCTTGCTGCCAGGCTTCTAATTCTCGTTGCAGCCGCTCATCTGCCAGACGCTGCTGTTCGGCCACCTCGGCTTGATCACGCTCGAGATGTTGTGCCAGCTCCTGGACTTCGCCCAAGGCTCGGCGACTGTCTTGATGGCTCGTCTCGTAGCGACGGAGCGTCTCGCGCCATTGGTCGATGATGTCCGCATGCTCTTCGAGAACCTTCTCCCAGTCGGTGAGCCGGCGGTCGCGGTGCTGCTCGCCCTGGCGGATTTCTTCGATGAAGCCCGTGCGCCACTGGTCCATCTGATCCTCGAAGCGCTTGAGCTCATCAATCTGTTCGGCGCTGCGCTGCGCCCACTCTTCCAAGAACGGGATCTTGCTGGCTGTTTCCTCAATGGCTTTGTCCAGCCGTGGGATGTGTCGCTCCAGTTCGTCGGTCCGGCGCGTTATCTTGGGCTGGTCCTCTTCCAGGTAGGAGATCCGTTCGCGATGGCCCTGGATCGCTTCACGCAGCGGCGGGATTCTCTGTTCGTGTTCCGAGATCAGATCACGCAACCGCTTATCCTCGGCCGCCAACGCCTTTATGCGCTCGTCCAGTTGCGGTATCGGCTCCAGGCGCCGTTCAATTCTGACTTGTGCTCTTCCGATCTCCTTAACCTCGGATTCGCGCAGTTCCGCTGCTTCTCTCGCTTCCTTCCGCCATTCTTCCTCCAGGTCTTTGATCATGAGGACGATGTCGTCCCTCGTCTCCCGGAGTGCCGCCTCGATTTGTGGGAATTTCGTCAACGCCGCCCGGGTGTTGGACAGCCGGCTTTCCACATGTTCCAGTTGTTTGGCCAGGGAGGCCGTTGAGTCCCCCTGATGGGACAATCGCTCCCCGAACTGCGTCAGGCCGGATTGGGTATTCGAGAGCCGGCCTTCGAGCTGTTCCAGTTGTTGTGCCAGCACCGTTGTCGAGTCTGTCTGGGTAGATAGCCGCTCATTGACCTGTGCCAAGCGCGCCTGGGTCCGGGT
>JAANWY010000262.1 GCA_018263655.1 Anaerolineales bacterium
CCGACCGCACCAGTTGCGATCCGAGGATGAGGCCGGCTGCCACGACCAACGCCTGTAGCTCGGGAGGTCTAGCAGTCACAGCATCAAACGCCCGACCAACCAAGATCGGTACGACTGCCGCCAACGCGGCATTGCCTACCGCCCCGGCCACGAGGACGAGAATGAACACCTTATACTGGAGCGTATGGGACAGAACCCAGCGCGCGGGACTACGTCGATCAGATTGCCATTCCCGAGGAATTGCGAATTCACTAACGCTCATGGAATACCTCACGCAAATAAGGCTCAACACAGAAAAGCGGCTCTGCGCAGATCCGCAAGCAAAAAGCCACCCGCACACCTGGGTAGCGTCAGCCACCTAAGTGTAAGTGTAACTATGAATTTCGTCAAGAACGCGGATGTGCAGGTAGGTGTGCATCCCAAGTCAGCCCATCGCCTGGCCGTAAACAACCAGGCTCATATACAAAGCTCTTCGAGCTAGACTGGCCCGCAGGGCTTCGTATTTGAGCCTGGGGCTTGAGCGTCGTTTGCGGAGCCCCAGGCTGCGGTTTGCACGGTCGCGGGCAAAGCCCTTAGGCGCTCACCACGCAAAATCCTAGAGAACCCTTATGGGGAAACACCAGAGCCCTCCCATTGCACACATTGAACAGTCACGCTATACTTTGGCTGCGCTTTCCGTTGAACGAGTGATTGATGTAGGAGACTTCATGCGAGGTTGTACACAAATCCTGGCTGGGGTACTGGCAGCCTTATTCGTGATCACGGTCACCTTTACCCTCTTCACCGTGAGCTTCGCCCAGATCATCACAGATCGGGCCGCCATAAAGGCGATTTTACCGAAACCAGCATTATCAGATGACGTCGTGCCGGCCTTAATCAGCGAAGTCGCGCGCGAACAAGCCAGATTGCTGAATGCACCGCTGGCGGACGTAGAGCCAATCGTCCTGCGCACCGTTATCCACGAAGTACTTCCTCCTGGCTGGGTCGCCACTCAGGTAGACGCAGTCGTCGATGCGCTGTTCGACTTCCTGACAGTCGGGAACCAAACGCCAGCCACACTGGAGATTGACGCCGGCACAATCCTGAACCGGCTGCGGGGCGAACCAGGCCGGCAAGCCATCTTGGTAGCTTTGCAACAACTCCCCCAATGCACCGGAGCGCAGCTAGGATTCAGCTTTGAGACTGGCTATTTCGAAGAAGCCTGCGTGCCGCCCGACGCGCCCCTCTCCGACATCGCCACTCGCGTCCACAGCACCGTTGTAGACACACTCGCTCAGTCACCCGAAGTGCCGGCACAGATCGAGCCTCTGACAGTGCCTGTGTTGGATGAGAACATGCTCCCTCCAGCGGCGCGGGCGAGGTTGAATCAGCTACGACTGATCTTCGCATTGATTCAAGATCGGGCCTGGATGCTGTGGCTGATTCCTCTGAGCGCGTTGCTCCTGATGACGCTGGTAGCTGTGCGTTCGTTCAACGACCTGAGCTACTGGTGGGGGTGGTCGTTCCTGGTCGCCGGCTTCATCGCGCTCTTCCTGGCCATCTTTACGCCGCCCCTCCTGACCGCCACCGCCCTTCGCACGATTACGGCCACCTCGGAGACGCTGAGGATTGCCCTGAGCCAGTTGGCGCGACAGGCATTGAACGCCTTGCTCGACCAATGGATGAGCGACGTGTATCGACAGGCTGGATTGATGTCGGTTGGTGGTGTAGGCCTCCTGCTAGCCGGCTTCATCAGACGCACGACATCGTCCACAGCGCGCTCGGGTCTCCCCTAGGGACAAGGTCTTTCTACGATTGGAGGTATCATGAGTTTTTCGAACAAAGTTGCACTCATCACAGGGGCATCACGCGGAATTGGCCGCGCGATCGCGCAGGAATTTGCCGCGCAAGGCGCGCGCGTGGCCGTTCACTATCATCGCCACCGAGAGGCCGCCGAAGAGACGCTGGCGTCGCTGGCCGGCGGCCCTCACGCCGTTTTCCAGGCTGACGTCGCCGACCCTGCCGCTGCGCAAGCGCTGGTCGACGGCGTGATCGCCGGCATGGGAAAGATCGATGCCCTGGTGAACAACGCCGGCATCTTCGAAGAGCACCCCACACCCGACGTCAACTACGGCGAGTGGCAGCATGCGTGGCAGCGCACGCTGGCCGTGAACTTGCTGGGGCCGGCCAACCTCTCGTACTGCGTTGCGCGCCACATGATGGAGTACGGCGGCGGACGCATGGTGAACGTTTCTTCGCGCGGGGCGTTTCGGGGAGAGCCGGATGCGCCGGCGTACGGCGCGAGCAAAGCCGGCCTCAACGCCATGAGCCAGTCTCTGGCGAAGGCGCTGGCGCCGCACAACATCTTCGTCTACGTTGTCGCCCCCGGCTGGGTGGGAACCGACATGGCGGCCGACTCGCTAGCCGGCCCCGAGGGTGAGGCCATCCGCCGGCAGAGCCCGCTTGGGCGCGTGGCCCGCCCGGATGAGGTCGCGCGCACGGTGGCCTTTCTGGCCTCGGAAGGCACAGATTTCTTGACGGGGTGCGTCGTAGACGTGAACGGCGCCTCGTATCTGCGGACTTGAAAGCTCAAGTGGAGGTGTTCCACCGCTCCACGCCTCAGCAAGATGTTACATTGGAGTGCCCCGCAGAGCCCTCTTCCGCCTGAAGATTCACACATTTTTTAGGAGAAGTCCCCCACACAGGCACACTTAGATGTTATACTTAAGGGGCTCGGAAAGAAATAATTATCGTAACCCGCTCGGCCTGGATTGCCAAATCCAGGCCAAATGGGGCATTTTATTTTTCCCACGCCCCTAACTAGTCGGAAACTGAATCACTGGCGCCGGCGTACAGGAAACACGGGTTGAACAGTGCTCGTCCGTCGGGCAAACGTCCTGCAATCTGACCGTGGTTGCAGTATCGTTAGCTGATAGGATAGGATTCGCATCCCTTACAAAAACGTAACCGTTCAGGTAGTGGGGACCCTTGCGAAGGTTTGCCAATCGCATTCGGATTGAAAGGCCCCTCGCCAGTCGAAATCGGTCTCTTGCCAAGGTGACCCTTAACCTTCGCAAGGGTGGCTGAACGCTTACACAAAAACAGTCACCCCCCAAGGAGGAACTTCTCATGAACCGCCGTCTCGCTCTATCCGGCCTCGCAGCCGTGTTGGCCGTTGCTCTTCTAGTTGGAGCATTAGGAATTGTCACCGCCGGCATCAGTGCCGCCAGCAGCGGCAACGTAGCTCCCGCCCTCGATCCCCTCACCGACTCTCCCGCGGGTGAGGGCACATCGCCGCCGGCTTCCCCACTCGTCATCGTCAAGACCGCCGATGTCTCTTCGGCCGGCTTCGGCGATGAGATCGAGTTCAGGCTCTACGTGCACAATGAGACGAACGAGCCCGTGCCGGCCCTGGTGTTCGATCCCATCGCCGAGGGGACGCGGTACGTCGATGAGTCCTACGCGAGTGAGCCAGCCGGCACAGGGGACGGCTACGACCCCGAAACGAACGCTATCTATTGGCAAGGGGATGTGGAGGGGGGTGGGACCGTCGTCATTGAATACACGGTGTGGGTGGTGCGCTGCGCCCCGCACGGGTTCAAGGTGACCAACGTGGCCGTGGCGTATGTCTACGGCCAGAGCCGGTTGCCGGCCTCCAACTCCGCAACAGTCGAGATTGCACCCTGCAAAGGCCGCGACCTGGGCGACGCCCCGGACAGCAGCAACCACTTCGATGCCGGCATGAAGGCCTATCCGGGCGTGCCGGCCGAGTTCCCCACTGTCTTCGATCATCACACCGGGACCCCGCCTGGCCCACTGCACCGCAATGCCTCGGCCGTGCATCTGGGGCGCGGCGTCAGCTCTGAGCGAGACGCTGATCTGCCGCCGGATCAGGATGGCTTCACCAACTTACTCCTCCGGCCGGGCGACGAAATCGACGTAGCCGACGTGTCCCCTTTGCAGGGGTTCGCCAACCTTGACGGGTTCGACGACGGCCTGCGTCCGCCGGATGCCGGGTCGTGTGAACCGTGGATCGACCTGCCCGTGACGATCACAGTGAATGATTCCTCCATTCCGCAGTTGGACGGGTTGTTGTACCTCAACGTCTGGGTCGATGGCAACCACAACGGCCGTTGGGGCGACGTCAATGCGTGTGCTGGTCAGGAAACCCCCGAGTGGGTGTTACAGAATTACGAAATCCCGATGGGCAGCCTGGCCGCCGGCGCCCAGGTAATTACCGTACCGACTACCTTGCCCGTCTACCGGAAGATAGTCGTAGACGGTGTACTGCCGGCCTGGATGCGCGTCACGTTGAGCGACAGTCCGGCGCCGCACGCCACCGATGCACTGACCGTAGTCCCTGTGCAAACCGACGGCCGGGGCCCGGAGGCCGGCTGGGCGCTGGGCGAAACCGAGGACTACTACTTGCCCGGAACACGCCGGCCGCCTGTCCGCATCGACAAGACGGCTGACAAAGAAGTCGCCGCCCTGGGCGATGAAGTCGAGTACACAATCGACCTGAGAGATCGGAAGAGCACACCGGCGCCGGCGACGGTGCTCATGTACGATCAGATCCCGGACGGCGCCGAGTATGTGGACGGTTCTTTCAGCAGCAGCCACTCCGGCATCAATGAAGGCTACAGCGAACCGTTGAATGCCGTCTTCTGGTACGGAGTCGTGCCCGGAGGCGAGACCGTGACGGTCACGTATGCCGTGCAGGTCGTCCGCTGCCATCGCGAGGGCTTCGCGCTGCTCAACACCGCCTGGGTATACGACTTCGAGGTGGACAGGATCACGTCTGCCTCGGTCCGCGTCAAGATCACGCCGTGCGCCGGCCCCGACCTGGGCGACGCGCCGGACAGCACCAACCACTTCAGTACTGGGATGACGGCCTACCCGGCCGTGCCGGCTGAGTTCCCCACCGTCTTCGACTCGGACACCGGCACACCGCCCGGCCCGCTGCACCACAACGCGTACGCCGTGCACCTTGGAGACCGCGTCAGCTTCGAGCGCGACGCCGATCTGAAACCGGACCAGGACGGCCGGCCCAACCTGCGACCGCGTGTCGACGCAGCGAACCTGGACCGGTTCGATGACGCCTTTGTGGAAGGGTTGCCGGAGATTGAGTCCTGTCAATCCTGGGAGAACCTGCCCGTCGCCATCACGGTAAACGATCCCGACGTCCTTCAGGGCGATACCCCGCTGTACCTCAACATGTGGGTGGACGGCAACCACGACGGCGAATGGACCGGCACGAACCTGTGCGACACTAGCTCGGAATGGATCTTGCAGAACGATGCCATCTCTAGGAGCGACCTGAGCACCGGTGTCAATGTGACTACACTGCCGGTGTTCCGCGCTGAATCGAACGACAGATTGCTGCCGGCCTGGCTGCGCATTACGTTGAGTGAAAGCCCCGTGCCTGTGCCCGCCTCTCCGGACATCCCCGACGGCAGCGGTCCGGTCGACGGCTGGGACGTGGGCGAGACGGAAGACTACTACCTGCCCGGTGATCCGGCCATCAGCATTGAGAAGGAAGCCGACAAAGAGGTTGCCGCAGCCGGCGACGAGATTGAGTTCAGCGTCTTCTTGAGCAACGCCTCGGGCGAGCCGGCGCGCGTCACCATGTACGACCTGATCCCGCCGGGCACGGAGTACGTCCCTGGCAGTTACACCAGCTCGCCGTCGGCTATCGCCGTCGAGGAAGGCTACGACGTCGGGGACAGGCCCGACTTCGGCGTGAGGCGTCACTGGATCGTCTGGCGCGGCGATGTGCCGGGCAACAGCACTGCGGAGATCAGCTTCAAGGTGCGGGTCGTCCGCTGTGCGCCGGAAGGCTTCCGCGTCATCAACGACGCCTGGGCCTTCGAGCCTGGCTTGCCAGGCGTCTCGGCCACAGCCACCGTCGAGATCACACCCTGCGGCCTGGGCGACCTGGGTGACGCGCCAGATAGCAGCAATCACGCCGGCGTTGACATGACGGCCTACGGCGCCGTCACAGCCACATTCCCGACCGTCTTCGACTCAGCCACCACTGCGCCCCCTGGCCCCATGCATCGGCGTCCCCATGCCGGTACATGGCTTGGCCTCAGGATCAGCGGTGAAAGCGACGCCGATCTCTTCCCCGACCAGGACGGTGTGACCAACCTGGACCCGCCCAACGACAGCGCCAATCGCGACCGTTACGACGACGGCCTGATCCTGCCTGTGGTGACGGATGCGTCGGACAGAAGGCTTTTCGCGCATTGCGAACCGACCGAAATCAAAGTCGTGGTCAACGTCGCTCCTAGCCCATCCAGCATCGAAGTCCCCATACGCGAGCGCTACATCAACGCCTGGTTCGACTGGAACCGCGATGGCGACTGGGAAGACGCTTTCGATTGCCCAGACGGCGGCGAAGAAGACCGCGCCGGCGCTCTGGAATGGGCCGTGCGCGACCACGAGGTCGAACTCGGGCCGGGCGTCCACGTGGTTACGCTGCCGGCCTTCCTGCCCTTCAACGAGACGCCGGAGGAGGCTCTGTGGGCCCGCGTCACCCTCTCCGATGAAGAGGCGCCGGAGAATCAATTTGGCCTGGCCGACGGCCGCGGTCCCGAGGACGGGTACCGCGACGGCGAAACCGAGGACTACCTGATTCCCGGCAAGCGCAAGCTGGCCATTCGCAAGCGGGTGGACAAGCGGAACGCGGATCTGGGAGACACACTGGCGTATACGGTCACCGTGTCCAACCACGGCAGCCTCGCGGCCCTGAACGTGCACGTGGAAGACGAGGTGCCGGCCGGCGCCGCCTTCATCAGCGGCACGCTCCAGGCGTCGAAACCGGTGACCGGCTTTGTCGACAACACGGTGACGTGGGATGGCGATGTCGAAGCCGGCGAGACGGTCACCATCAGCTTCCGGGTGAAGGTCGGCCTGGCGGTGGCGAACGCCGTGGATGCGGAGCATGCGTCCATCTGCGGGCGCACCATCCGCAACCAGGCCACGCTGGCGCTGCCCAATGGTGTCGTCTACCACTCCAACGCGGCTCTTTCCCGCGTCCACTGTCCCGACCTGGGCGATGCGCCGGACAGTACCAACCACCACGGCATGCGGATGACGCCGTATCCAACGGCGGCGGTGACAGCTACGTTCCCCACCGTCTACGACGCGGGTACCGGCCTCCCGCCTGGTCCGATCCACTGGCGACCACGCACCGACGCCTGGCTCGGCTACTGGGTGAGCGGCGAGCACGATGCGGACATCATGCCCGACGAGGATGGCCGGCCCAACCTCCATCCGCCCAGCAACAGCGCGGATCGAGACCGGGCCGACGACGGGTTGATCCGCCCGGTTCGGCTGCCGCACTGCGAACTGACCGAAATCAAGGTGCTGGTCAACGTACCTGGTCCCTCGCCGGAGGAGGTCTCGGGGCAAACCACCATCGATCGCTACATCAACGTCTGGTTCGACTGGAACCGCGACGGAGACTGGGAAGATGCTTTTGATTGCGAGGGCGCTGACACCGGCGTCCTGGAGTGGGCCGTGCGCGACCACCTGGTCACGCTGGAACCCGGACTCCAGGATCTGGTCTTGCCGGCCTTCCCGGTCTACAACCCGACGCCACACCTGCCCATCTGGGCCCGCGTCACGCTGGCCGAGCAGCCGGCTCCATTGAACCCAGACTCCAGCCTGGCCGACGGCCGCAGCCCCGACGAGGGCTACCGTTACGGCGAGACCGAGGACTACTTGATTCCGGGCCAACACCACGAGCCCGAACTGAAGATCGGCAAGCGGGTGGACAAGCTGCACGCCGGCCCGGGCGATGCCCTGGAATACAGCATCGCGGTAGAGAACGGCGGCGACGCCCCGGTGACGGACGTGCATGTGGAAGACGAGATCCCCGACGACACCACCTACATCGAGGGCACGCTGTCGTCGTCGGACCCGCCGGCCAGCTACCATGATGGCGAGGTCACGTGGGACGGCGATGTGGGGCCTGGCGAGGCGATTACGATCAGCTTCAAGGTGCGGGTGAACGTCGAGGACGATGTGAGCGATGTGGACGAGCTGCGGTGCGACGGCGGCATTGAGAACCGAGCCGTGCTTACGCTGCCCGACGGCATCTCGATGCGGTCCAACGAGGTGCACACTCGCATTCTGTGCCCAGACCTGGGCGATGCCCCCGACAGCACCAACCACAAGGGCATACCGATGACCACCTATCCGGCAGCCGTGAATGCCAACTTCCCCAGCGTGTTCGATCCGGCTATTGGCTTGCCGCAGGGCCCCATCCACTGGAAGCCGGCTCAGGACGCCTGGCTGGGACCGCGCGACGCGCCGCCCAGCGGTGAACGGGACGCCGACCTCAAGCCGGATGAGGATGGCCGGCCCAACATCGACCCATTTGCCAACAGAGCGGATCAGGACCGGCGCGACAATGGCGTCAGGCGCAGTGAGCTGGACCTACAACACTGCGAACCCACAACATTCAAGTATCAGGTGACCGTCGCTGGGCCAGAGCGCGAGCGCTTTGTCAACGTGTGGTTCGACTGGAACCGCGATGGGGATTGGGGCGATGCACTGGATTGCCCGAACGTTTCTGCGAATGAGTGGGCCGTGCAGAACCAAGTCATCATCCTCGGCCCAGGCACCCATGTGCTCACGACGCCCATTTTCCTGCCCCACCATCCAGACCCAAGCCACCCTGATGATCCCATGTGGATGCGCATCACTCTGGCAGAGCGGCCCATCGGAGCCGCCCTTGCCACCGCCGCTGGAGACATCATCCCGACCGACGGCCGCGGGCCGGCGACGGGCTACAAGTACGGTGAAACCGAGGACTACCTCCTGGGCGACGTTGTCTCGCCTGTTCCGCCCGATGTCTGGGTGGAGAAGGAGCTGCGGTTCGTGGACTTCGACGATGAAGAGATAGAGGCAGATGAGCAAGCGCCGGCACGTTTCTTCTTCCACATCGAGTACGGCAACAGCGGGGGCAGCACCGCCGCCGGCGTGGTGGTCTCCGACACATTGCCCATCAGCACAACCTACAAGGGTTCCCGAAGTGTCCCCGACATCGAACCACCCACGGTGGTGACGCCCACAGTCTCGTGGGATGCGGGCGCGCTGAATCCAGGCGACCACGGCTTCATCAACCTCTGGTTCCACGTGCCGGCCCACCTGTTCTGGGTTCTGCCGCCGGGCACAGTGCTGACTAACACCGCCACTATCACGACCAGCACGCCGGGCGATGATCCCAGCAACAACACCAGCGTTGTCACCGGCACGATCCCGCTGCTGCCGCCGCGCATCACCTGGCCCATCCCTGGCACGACCTGCACCAACACGCTGACCGTGACCGGCAAGAGCCAGCTTGGCACCTTCGTGGACCTTTACGTGGACGGGGTCCTGACTGCCACCATGTCTGTGGACGTCGATGGGAGCTGGGAGGCGCCGCTCACACTATCGAACGGCACCCACTCCCTCTACGCCAAGGCGCGCACGGCGGCCGGCGATGAAAGTGATCCGTCGCCGACCGTGGTCGTCATCGTAGACGATTCGCTGGCCTGGGACCCGATGAGCATGACGTTCACCACCGTCGCGCCCAATGGCTTCGTCTGGACCCAACACATCCGCACCGACGATGGGCGCGCGGATCCGGATGGCTGGAGCGTCTTCTTGCCGACGCGCGGCGATGTTACGCAGCAGGTGTACACAGTGACGGTGCACACCTGCTGTAGCAGCCCGCTGGTCACCCTGACGGTTGGCAGCGCCGTTTACCCGATGGCGGCAACTGGCGGCGGTTGGTACGAGACGGTGATCGATGCCCCGGGTGACCCCGAGACGCCCATCACCCTCACCGTCGAATGTGGTGGTGTGACGAGCAGCGGCAGCGGCTCTGGCTTGATTGATCCCGACGGCTACGTCTTCGATGTGGATGTTGGCCTGGCCGCCGGCAAGCTGTCTGGCCAGACGGTGACCGCCCTGGAGTACGACGCCAAGACGACCAGTTGGGACCGCTGGCCGGCCGAACTCTACGAGAGCCAGACCAACCCGCAGGTCACTGCTGCGGACGGCTACTACAGCTTCTATACCCCACCGGGTGACTACAGTATCACCGTGGACGGGAGCGGGACTTATCAGGGCTATCGCAGTTGGACCCTGACGGTGATCAGCACACCGGTCCACCTGGACATCCCGCTGACCCAGGCGTACGCCGATACACAGTACGCTGTCTCGGTGGATGCGGCCGGCTTCGTACCGGATACGCTGGAGGTCGTGCAAGGCTCGGTGGTGGAGTGGACGAACAATGAGGCGACGGCCGGCGTGTGGCACAGCGCGACGAGCGACGTGGACGCGCGCACCACCACCAGCGGATGGGACTCCGGTCTGCTTGACAGTGGTGAGAGTTTCAGCCGGCGCTTCGACACCCTCGGCACGTTCACCTACGCCGATCACGAGAATCCCGGTCTGGCAGGCGCCGTCAAGGTGTGCTATCTGTACGACTTCGACTGCGACGACAAAGTCGGAGTCAGCGATCTCCAGTCGGCGACCCAACTGTGGCGCGCCGTCAGCGGCAAGGGCAACGGCTACGATGCGCGCTACGACGTTGACGGAAGCGGCGACATCAACGTCGTCGACTTCCAGAAAGCGGCCAACGAGTGGGGGTGGACCGCGCCGTGACGATCAAACTCGGTAAATCGCAAAGCCCGTTCGTAGTGAGCGCGGATGCGCACATCCGTCCGGAACGCAGTGGAGCGCCGTCGTGGTACCGCAGGACGCCGGGACGCCACTCCGGCTTCGCCTCCGTGGCTGACTACGAACT